>JALXDW010000299.1 GCA_027070385.1 Chromatiales bacterium | reverse complement strand
TAAAATAAGCAAGTAGATGGGGCCACTGGATGAATGAATTCCAGACAGCCAAGTAGCCGATTTTTGCTGTATCCAGTTACAATACGTTGTAAACCAGTCAAACTGACGATAATGGGCAATATCCTTGTAATATTGCTCAATAGCAACAGCAATTAAAATTGTAATAAATTCCATAACTTAAAGGGTTATCCCTGATTATTTAGACGCCTTTCGACGATTTAACTTATTGTAACTTATGCCAATTTAGCTTTAAAGCGTTGCCAGTCAAAAGACGCCCCCGGATCGGTCTTTCTACCTGGCGCAATATCACAATGCCCCACAATATTTTGCGGTAAAATAGCCGTGTAAGTCTGTTGTAAACAGATACATAACTGTTGCAAAACATGATATTGAATATCCGTGTAGGCAATATCATCGGTACCTTCCAACTCGATACCGATTGAAAAATCATTACAACATGTCCTGTTATTGAATTGTGATTCACCCGCATGCCATGCTCGTTGGGTAAAAGGCACAAACTGTTTAACCGTACCTGTTCGTTCAATTAATAAATGTGATGAAACCTTTAAATCCTTAATTTCATCAAAATAAGGATGTTGCATTGGATTCAGATTGTTAGTGAACAACTGGTCGATGTATTCACCACCAAACTCAGCAGGTGGCAAACTGATACCATGAATGACAATCAGACTGATTTCATCAGCTGGTCGTGCATCACAATTTGGCGATGGCAGTTGCAGTGCTTCATTTAACTGCCCGGTTTGTTGGTTGATACTAAACACAACTATCCTATTCCCTTACCAGCCCTTTCAGCACCATGTCAGTAAAACTGACAATACCAATCACCAGTCCATCTTCAACAACGGGTGAGCGCGAAAGGTTAAATTTTTCAAATAATCTTGCGCAATAACGAATATCCATCTGCGGGTCAACCGTAATCACTGGTTTGGACATGATTTCATAAATATTAACTCGCTCCGGGGAACGATCTTTTGCCAACACCTGTTTGGCAATATCTGAAATTAATACCAAACCGTATTCGTCATTATCGGTTCGTTTGTTTACAACCAGACATTTGGTTTCAACATTTTTCATCTCATTTAAAGCATCACTGACGGTTAACATACCATCAACAAGATCAAAATGGGGTTTCATGACATCACGTACACGCACTATTTTCACGTCATTCATATTTTTTCCTCCACAACTTCAGTTAAACTTTTTACCTGACTGGCAACACCTACGGCATCTTCAACATCAATCTGAAAAGCAATCCCTGCACCTTCTTTTTCAAATTCACCTACTTCGGAAATCTTTTCAAGAATCATTCGGCTTAAATGCTCTTCCACCAAAAATAACACTACGTCACGTTGCGTTTCCAAAGACAGACCAAAGAATGTTTTATTTTTATTCAGCCCTTCACC
This sequence comes from Chromatiales bacterium, assembly GCA_027070385.1. Lineage (GTDB taxonomy): Bacteria > Pseudomonadota > Gammaproteobacteria > UBA6429 > Thiohalophilaceae > SZUA-37. The sequence continues at coordinate 3,879 of JALXDW010000299.1, read as the reverse complement.
GCGCGCATGGCTGATAACGGTTGCACCGGTAGCCCCGACTTCTCTAGCGGCATTCATTACATCATCAACCTTGTTGGTTTCAAGTAAAGCTATAATTAATTTAAAATGCATACGCTATTCTCCTGTTAAGTCTTTTATCTTTTGTTTCTTTAATACCTGTTTTGCCTGCCAGTGCCCAATTTGTGCATAACCCATCACGGTTATCATTGGAAATAAACTTGCAAATGCAATCAAGCCAAAACCATCAATTAACTCACTACGCCCTGGTACCGTTCCGGCCAAACCAATACCCAGGGCAGCAACCAATGGAACCGTAACAGTGGATGTTGTTACTCCACCGGAATCATAGGCCAGGGCAACAATACTTTTCGGTGCAAACAGGGTTTGTACAATAACAATCAGATACCCTGCAATAATGTAATAATGTAATGGTGTGCCGGTGACAATTCGAAAGGTGCCTAACGCAATCCCCAGACCAACCCCAATCGCAACAGAAGTACGCAACCCCCAAATACTCACCGTGCCGCCGGATACATCCTGAGCTTTAATCGCAACGGCTAATAATGCAGGTTCGGCCAGGGTTGTTGAAAAACCAATGGCTGCAGCAAATGCATAAACCCATATATAATTGTCCCAATGAATATGGGCTGCGATATTATCCACCCCTAAAAACTCAGGTGCTGTTAATTGTTTTGCCATGACTTCTCCTAGAGGAAACAGTGCTTCCTCCAGTCCCACAAGAAAAAAGGCCATACCCAGAATAACCAGTACAAAGCCAAAAACAACCTGTTTTAAATTGGTCATGGGGCGACGAATAATAAAATACTGTGTTGCAAAAATAATGGTCGCAATCGGCAGCACGTCCGTAATGGTGGAAGCAAAAACCTCAATAAATTTGGATATGAATTCCATCATTCAAATAACAATCCCATACAACATAACAAACATCATCGGTGTGAGTGATGCCAGTGCGATTAAACCAAACCCATCAATCATCGGATTTCGTCCGCGAATACTCGAAGCCAGTCCCACACCCAATGCAGTGACTAATGGTACAGTAATAGTCGACGTCGTTACCCCACCAGAATCATAGGCAATACCGATAATTTCTTTCGGTGCAAAAAAAGTGATCGTAACCACGCAAAGATAACCGCCAATAATAAGATATTGGATAGGCCAGCCACGAATAATACGGATCACCCCGATAACAATCGCAATACCTACCGATACCGCTACTGTTATTCGCAGGCCTTTTGCATAAGCTTGTTGCGCACTTTCAGTTGCTGCAATTATATTATCTTTAGCCGCCAGAAAAGCAGCCTTATCGGCAATCGCAATCAGTGCGGGCTCTGCAATTGTTGTCCCGAAACCCAGCGCAAAAGCAAAAATCATCAGCCATAAGACACTGCCTTTTTTTGCAAAAGCATAAGCAAGGTTTTCTCCTACCGGGAACAAGCCAATTTCCAGTCCCTTGATAAAAAGAGATAATCCCAATGACACCATAAACAAGCCGACAAGAATATTAACCAGATTCGGAATATGTTGCTGCAATACCGCAAACTGAAAAAAAGCGACAACAATAATAATCGGTAATAAATCTTTAAAGCCGCCAAACAGTAACAGAAATAATTGTTTTAAAGTATCACGAACCAAGGTATTAACCTTTATATTAAGACCAGCTGAAGATAATATTTTGAGTATAAAGTAATTATTAACAGAGTCTATCATCTATTTTCATAAACGATTACACTCTCAATAAAATAAAAACAGAACAGGAACCTGACCCATGCCTTTTATAGACAGTTTAACCCAAACGCTTGGTACGATTGCGGGCTATTTCTGGGGAATACCTTCCATTATTTTGCTGGTAGGCACCGGTCTGTATCTCAGCATTAAATTACGCTTTATTCAGTTCCGTGGTTTTAAACATGCAACCCAGCTTATCAGCGGCAAATATGATAAAAAAGCCGACCCGGGTGAAGTCACTCACTTCCAGGCTTTAAGTACGGCACTTTCTGCCACGATTGGAACTGGCAATATTGCCGGTGTGGCCACCGCCATTGCACTGGGTGGCCCCGGTGCCGTTTTCTGGATGTGGATAACCGCACTGGTTGGCATGGCAACCAAATATGCCTCGTGTTCACTGGCTTTGAAGTTTCGTCATATCCATAAAGACGGCAGCATCTCCGGTGGCCCCATGTACACCTTATTAAATGGACTGCAAATGCCAAAACTTGCCGCCTTGTTTGCCGCTTTCACCTTGATTGCTTCGTTTGGCATTGGCAACATGGTGCAGGCAAATTCAGTTGTGGATGGTTTGGCACGTGCCTTACCTAACGTACCGCAAAACAAAACCTTTATTGGTTTTATCATGGCCATTCTGGTCGGGCTGGTTATTATTGGCGGGATAAAACGTATTGCGAAAGTAGCATCCGTGATTGTTCCTTTTATGGCTGTTGCTTACTGTGGCGTTGCAATTATTATTCTGATTACCCATGTGACTCAAATTCCTGAAGCATTCGCTACTATTATTAACCTTGCCCTGAACCCAGCAGCCGCTGGCGGTGGTGCTATCGGTGCCGCCATGCAATACGGGGTTGCCCGCGGTGTATTTTCTAATGAAGCCGGACTCGGCTCGGCTCCCATGGCTCATGCCAGTGCCCGAACCACTGAACCGGCACGTGAAGGAATGGTTGCCATGTTAGGGCCTTTTATTGATACCATTATCATCTGTTCAATGACAGCTCTGGTGATAGTCATTACCGGTAACTGGGGCGATGCCCGGCCACAGGGTGTTACGGGTGCCAACCTGACTGTCCTTTCATTTGGACAAGCATTATCTTTTCTGGGCAGTTGGGGTGAAACACTGGGACACAGTATTGTTGGTTTTGGCTTGGCCTTTTTTGCTTATTCAACCATGATAGCCTGGTCCTACTACGGTGATCGTAGTGCCGAATTTTTATTTGGTAAACGTGCAATATTACCCTATCGCATTGTCTTTACCGTACTGGTTGTTGTCGGTGCCAGCGTACCACTGAAATTGGTATGGAATTTTGCAGATATTGCCAATATGCTCATGGCCGTACCGAATTTAATCAGCTTGATTTTACTTGCAGGACTGGTGAAAAAAATAACCGATGATTATTACCAGCAGCAACAAAACCGGAACTAACAGAATATTTAACGATGCTACGAAACGAACTTATTAACGATGAACAACTTGCAACCCAGATCAGTCAGGCACTGGATGAAGATATTCAATCTGGTGACGTCACCGCATCACTCATTCCTGCTGACAAGGAAATAACGGCAGATTTATTTGCTCGGGAAACAGCTGTTTTATGTGGCAAAGACTGGTTTAACCAGACATTTAAACAACTGAACGCTGATATAAAAGTTCATTGGCAGGCTAATGACGCTGACAGAATAAAACCGGATCAGATTATTTGTACTTTATCCGGTTCGGCTCGCTCAATCCTGACAGGCGAACGTACTGCTATCAATTTTTTGCAAACCTTGTCAGGCACAGCAACAGTAACCCAGGGTTATGTTGATGCTGTTAAAGAAACTGACACTCAAATTCTTGATACAAGAAAAACAATTCCCGGTTTACGCCTGGCACAAAAATATGCGGTTAACTGTGGTGGTGGGGTTAATCACCGCATTGGTTTGTACGATATGATTCTCATCAAGGAAAATCATATTGAAGCCGCAGGTTCCATTGAAGCGGCATTAAAGGTGGCATTGCAAAAAGAGCTGGCGGTTGAAATTGAAGTGGAAACACTCGATGAATTACAGCAAGCTCTGCAAGCCGGGGCACAAAGAATATTACTCGATAACATGAGTAATGATACGCTTAAACTTGCCGTGACATTGAAT
>JALXDW010000298.1 GCA_027070385.1 Chromatiales bacterium | reverse complement strand
AAGTTAATCAAAGCAGCCGAAATGGGATTACTTGCCTCGCTTGGTGTTGCCCGGGTTAAAGTATTTCGGCCATTAAAAGTCAGTTTTTTTTCGACCGGTGATGAACTAAAAGGTGTTGGAGAAACACTGGAAGACGGCCAAATTTATGACAGCAATCGCTATACCATTTATGGCATGTTACAAAATTTAAACGTTGAAATAAATGATATGGGTGTTATCCCCGATGACCGTAAAAAAATTGAAGCCGCCTTTTTGACAGCAGCAGAACAATCCGATGTTATAATCACTTCCGGTGGCGTTTCAGTCGGTGACGCAGATTTTGTTAAAGAAACACTCGAAAAACTCGGTCAAATCAATTTCTGGAAACTGGCAATTAAACCCGGCAAACCATTGGCTTTTGGTTCGGTTAAACAGGCCATGTTTATTGGCTTGCCCGGCAACCCGGTATCCGTCATGGCCACCTACTATCAGCTTGGCTTACCCGCCATTCATCAATTAAGCGGCAATAAAAATTACAAGCCCATTATCACCAAAGCCCGTGCGATAGCACCTTTTTATAAACGTCCCGGACGCTTGGATTTTCAGCGTGCTGTTTTCAGTTATGACGATAATGGTGAACTCGTTGTTAAGGATGTAGGAATGCAGGCATCGCACATATTAAGCGGTATGAGTTTGGCAAACTGTTTTGCAATTATTCCTGCCCAGAGTGGAACAATCAACCCGGGAGAAATGGTTGATATCCAGCCTTTTGAAGGACTGAATTAACTCATTAACCCTCAGGCTATAAAACGTGCAAAGTAAAAAACGCTTCACTCAGGTCTGTTGACTTTTACCATTTCCAAATGGAGGCATTGATAGCGTTATGTTCCTTGCAACTTAAAAATAACAATTCCTGTTATTTATCCTGTTCCCCTTCTTCCATCTGCTTGTGTACTTCAGCCATATCCAAACTACCGGCTTTTTCAATCAACTCTTCAAGCTGTGCTTTTTGTAATGCACCGGCTTCTGAATATAAAATAACCTGTTCACGAAACATCATGAGTGTTGGGATGGAGCGGATCTGAAAACCGGCTGCCAGTTCCTGTTCGTCTTCTGTATTCACTTTGGCAAAAATAATGTCTGGGTATTTTTCAGATAATTCTTCATAAACCGGCAAGAACCCCTGACAAGGACCACACCAGGGCGCCCAAAAATCTATAATGACAAAATCATTATTTTCAATCGTAGTCTTAAAATTATCTTTATTCAGTTCAATGGTTGCCACAGGTCGCTCCCGTAATTAATGTATTTGCTATCAGTATTATAATACAAAATCGGTATAACAACTAATCCTTAAAACCCAGCTCTTTCAGGGTATACACATACAGCTGGTTGTCGAGCGTTATTCTATAATCAGGTACATACAGATTAAAAGCCGAGTGGTTATTTGAATGAATTTGTTTATAGATACGACCCGCTTTATCATAATATGCACCTGAATGTGTTTCAGAAAAACCACCGTACCAGGGAATACCTGGTTTTAATGTATGTTGATAACTTGCCAGACGATAATTAATTTCATTAGCCGATACTGGATGAACAGCATAAGCAATAAAATATTCCGCTTTCAATGATCGATAATAATTTTTTGCAAACACGGGTTGGGTACTTTCGTTGGAATCAGGATCTGACAAATAGGAACGAATATCCAGTAATTGTTTCAGTTCCTGTGGCGTACGCTGCATAATTAAAACCGGCAAGCCATGATGCCGAACAATTCTGACTTCTCCAGGAACAAGCGTGGTTAAATCAAAGCGAAGTAAATAATGATCTTTTTTTATCCTGGATGAATTAGAGTAATCGGAAAAGACCATCCAGATAAAAACAATCGCTACCAGCAAGAGTAATAAAAAAAAATAAACCAGATTTTGCCGTCTTTTCTGTTGAATACTCAACAATGGATCTCGGGAATTCATTTTTAATGATTATCCCAAGATAAGGGTTTCACTTTACCTGTTTTTTTATAATACCAATAATCCTGTAATACTTTATTATGATCAAATGCCAGTTCGGCGGGCACTGTATTTATATTAAATACGGCCACATTTCTTGCGTCATCAGCAGCTTGTGGTTTTCCCTTTGCATGGGCGATATAAACAGCCGTTACCGTGTGGCCTCTTGGGTCACGCCGGGGATCAGAATAAAGCCCCAACAAACATTCCAGTTTCACATCCAGGCAAACCTCCTCCTTCGCTTCACGAACAGCGGCCTGTTCAACCGTTTCTCCCACATCCACAAAACCACCGGGAATAGCCCAGCCATAAGGTGGATTTTTACGTTCAATCAATACAATACCGGGTTGTTCCTCCTCACCCTCTAATTCAATAATGGTATCAGCTGCTAACAGCGGTGTAACAGGACGTTGATTTTTTTTACTTTTCACTTTATTCACTCTGCAAACTTGTTTTTAAACCGAATAATTTTTGCTCGCTCTCGTTTGTCGGGGCGATGTTTTGGAGCCATAACATTCTGTGCTTTTCGCTGCAAACTGATCATTTCTCTTTGCGCAATGCTATCTGCAGTTTCCGCATACAGCTGTTGAGCAATACTTGCTGAGCCGCGTTTATCTGACAGCGAGACTACCTCGACCGTGAATTTATATAAACCTTTTGTAATTACTAACATATCGCCCACACGTAATAAACGCGATGGCTTTACCCGAATGCGTTTACTCTGTTCAATAATATGCACATGCCCTCCTTGCACCGCTTCGGTTGCCAGTTTACGGGTTTTATAAAAGCGTGCTGCCCATAACCATTTGTCTAACCGGACATTCATATTGACATCTCTTCCTGTTCATTCATTCCGTAATTCCACTATAAATCATGTTGTATTTATTTTATATGCAGTACGCTATGATATCTGCATATTTTATTGTACAAATATGCAGGTTGTACAACTATGCAGAAAGAGCGATTCATCCAGGCACTTTACCGGATTATCCCCAAAACAAATGTTTTAATTGAAAAAGAAGAGCTTCACCCTTATGAGTGTGATGGCCTGTCTGCTTATAAATTTTTACCCTGGATAGTGGCATTACCCGACACTGTTGAACAAATACAAAAAATAATGGCTCTCTGCCATAACAATAACATCCCCGTCATTGCACGTGGTGCGGGCACGGGCTTATCAGGTGGCGCATTGCCACAGGAAAACTGTTTAATTCTATCTCTTGCCAAACTAAAAAAAATTCTGGGCATTGATCCACTGACACGCACGGCTCGACTGCAACCTGGAGTCCGTAACTTGGCTATCAGTGAAGCAGCAAAACCCTTTGGCCTTTATTATGCGCCTGATCCTTCATCCCAAATTGCCTGCAGCATTGGTGGCAATGTTGCTGAAAATGCCGGTGGTGTGCATTGTTTAAAATACGGATTAACCGTACATAATATTATCCAGATTAAAATAATTAGCTGTGAAGGTGAATTGATAACCCTGGGAGGACAGGGACTGGATGCAGCAGGATATGACTTTCTCGCTTTAATCACCGGCTCAGAAGGATTACTCGGCATCATCGTTGAGATTACTGTTAAACTTTTACCTTTACCGGAAAAAGCACAGGTATTACTCGCAGCATTTAATAATGTACTTGATGCAGGTAAAACGGTCGGAGATATTATCGCCAACGGTATTATTCCTGCCGGCCTGGAAATGATGGATAACCTGGCCATTCAAGCTGCCGAAGATTTTGCCCATGCCGGTTATCCAAAAGATGCCGCAGCCATTATACTTTGCGAACTTGATGGTACCGTTGAAGAAGTCGAACAAACCATATTAGAAGTCGAAAAAATTGCAAGAAATAATCATGCCACTCAAGTTCGTATATCCAAAAACGAACAGGAACGCAATTTGATATGGAAAGGCCGTAAATCAGCTTTTCCGGCCGTTGGACGACTTGCACCTGATTATTATTGTATGGATGGCACCATTCCAAAAAAACATTTACCCGATATACTGAATTCCATTAATGAATTATCAGATGAATATCAACTGCCGGTTGCCAATGTGTTTCATGCCGGTGATGGTAATCTGCATCCACTGATCCTTTATAATGCCAATATTGAAGGTGAACTTGAACGTACCGAAGAATTTGGTGCAAAAATTCTGGAACTGTGTGTAAAACTCGGTGGTACAATCACTGGCGAACACGGTGTGGGAATAGAAAAAATTGATCAAATGTGTGTGCAATTTAACTCACTGGAATTGCAACAGTTTCATGCCATAAAACAAGCCTTTGATAAAAATGGTTTACTGAATCCAGGTAAAGCCGTTCCCACCTTACACCGCTGTGCAGAACTGGGTGCCATGCATGTACATAATGGTCAATTACCTCACCCTGAGCTGGATCGCTTCTAATGCAAAATGATCTGACCAACATTATCCAGCAACAAGTTGCTGAAGCTTATCAAACGGCAACGCCTCTAGTGATTACAGCCAATGGCAACAAAAATTTCTATGGCCACCAGGCTGAAGGGACACCGTTGGTCGTCAGCCAGCATAGCGGCATTATTAATTATGAACCCACCGAACTGATTATTACTGCACGAGCGGGTACTCCGTTGTCAGAAATTGAAACACTACTGAGCAAGCATCATCAACAACTGGCTTTTGAACCCCCCCACTTTCACACAAAACAATCGGGAGTAAATGAGCGACCGGCTACACTCGGTGGCACCATTGCCTGTGGTTTATCCGGCCCGGCAAGAGCCGATAACGGTGCAATCCGTGATTTCGTTTTAGGTTGTGAAATAATCAATGGCAAGGGTGAACAATTAAAATTTGGTGGGCAGGTAATGAAAAATGTGGCTGGCTATGATGTATCACGTTTAATCTGCGGCAGTTTTGGAACCCTGGGCGTTATTCTTAATGTTTCACTTAAAGTACTGCCCAAACCTGAAACCGAAATCAGTTTAAGTTTTATGTTTTCACGTGAACAAGCTTACCAACAATTAAGCCAGTGGAATAACAAACCCTATCCCATTACTGCCAGTTGCTACTACGATGGACAACTAATGCTGCGACTGGCAGGTAATAATAGTGCGGTAAGAGCCACACATAAAAAACTCGGTGGTGATCTCTTTAATCACCGTTCTGATAATAACAAGCCGGATTTTTGGCAAACCATTAGAGAACACCAGCATCCTTTTTTCACAACGAACAAACCACTCTGGCGGCTCTCTGTCAAACCCTTTGCCCCTTTAAATATTGATACGGATAAAACCGGATGGTTAACAGAGTGGCATGGTGCTTTGCACTGGGTTAGCAC
>JALXDW010000297.1 GCA_027070385.1 Chromatiales bacterium | reverse complement strand
GTCCATAAAGTTGAGTATATTGGCAGCTGTTTTCAAACCACCCACACCCGACGATTTAATACTGTCAGAATTACCTGCAAACTGTCTTTCCAGCACTTCATCCAGTTCATTCATGGCCTTGGGTTGAATACCATCTAACAATGCGATACGCATCAATGCATCCACTCGCATATTTTCAGGAATAGCCGACAGAATTTCAGCTGCCTGATCCGGTTCAAGATAAGATAAAACGATTGCAATAATTTGTGGGTGTTCAAGACGAATAATATCAGCAATGGCCCTGGGTTCCATCCATTTCAGGGTTTCAATCCCCTTCGATTTTCGTCCAAGTAAAATTCGGTCAAGAATACTGCCCGCATTATCCTTACCAAGTGCAGATTCCAGGACATTACGCAAATAATCTTCATTACCAACACCCAGTGCTGTATGTGCTTCAACTTTATCAACAAAATTGGCTAACACATCACTGACGGTATTTTTATCAATCCCATCAATGGAAGCCATTGCTTCACCGATTTTTTGCACCTCTTTGGGTGACATGTGTTTGAGTACTTCAGCGGCATCTTCTTCTCCCAAAGTAAGAAGAAATATTGCCGCACGTTCAACACCGTTTATTTTTTTTGCTTCAGTCATTTATTTACAGATTATTTAGCCATGTTGATATTATTCGTCTGAAATCCAGTCCTTAACAACCTGGGCAACACGTTTGGGTTCCTGGGATGCCAGCGTTTTAGCAGCAACCAGATCATTTTCATAAACAGGCAACTCATCCAGTAATGCGGCACCTTCCGGCCCCGTAAGTGTTAACTGATCTTCATCCAATTCATCCTCATCCTTTTCAGATACAGGATGGTAATTGGCCAGGCTTCTAAACGTTGGCTTTAATACACCGAAAATCAGGAACAAAACAGCCAAACCGGCAATACTTTGCTTTACGACAGTCCAAAACCAACCCTGTTCCCAAATGGGTACTTCAGGTAATTCTTCGAGTGTTTCTCCACTTACAAAACCACTGTTAACAACATTGACACTGTCACCACGCAAGCTGTTAAATCCAACGGCTTCCTGTACCAGTTTTGTTATGCGTGCTAACTCATCGGCTGTGTATTTTGTTCGTATTATTTTACCGTCTTTATCTTCAGAAATTTTGTCATCGATCACAACGGCAACGGAGAGACGCCGTAATGTTGCCGGTGACTTTTTGGTATGGTTAATTGTTCTATCCAGTTCATAATTCAAGGTTGAACGACGCTGGTTTTTACTCGGTGGTTGTGCATTCGTTTGTGCATTTTGTTGTTGGCCTGCTTGTTCAGGTGCAGTACCGGCAGCAGGCGGTTCATTGGATAATGCACCAGGAATACCTGCATTGGTATTTGTACCGACAGATTTTTCTTCAAAACGCTGTTCACTGCGAACCGCTGCCGGGTCAGGAATAAAGGATTCAGAAGTACTTTCTGAACGGGTAAAATCCACATCTGCAACCACTTGTGCCCGCACCTTGTTTTTACCCATAATAGGTAACAAAATACTTTCGATACGCTGTATATAATGCTGTTCCAACTTATGCGTATAGGCGAATTGTGTTTCAGTAATGTTCAAGTCATCCAGCTCACTATTATTTGTTAACAGATTGCCACTGGAATCAACAATGGTCACATCATCAATGGACAAGTCAGATATGCTGGATGCCACCAGATGAGTAATAGCAACAATATGACGTTTAGGTAATGTATGACCGGGGGCAATTTCAAGCATTACCGAGGCACGGGCTTTTTTCTGGTCACGAATAAAAACCGTATCCTTTGGCAAGGCCAGGTGTACCCGACTGTTTTTCACTGCAGCGATGGTATTAATTGTGCGTGCCAGTTCTTCTTCTTTTGCCCGATGGTATCGGGCATTTTGTAAAAAGGTACTGGTTCCAATACTTTCATCTTTCTGCAGCAACTCAAAGCCAACACCTGATGACTTTGGATAACCCTCTGCCGCCAGTTCAATACGTGCCTGTTGTACCTTGTCATTTTCAACCAGTATTGAGCCACTGGACAAATCCAGTTTGTACTTAACACCGATACGATCCAGAACTTTGACAACGTCATTACTGTCTTTCGCTGAAATATTTGAAAATAAAATACTGTAAGCCGGAGCCTGTGCCCATAATACAATGGCTATACCGATAGCGATACTTGCCGCAAGCCCGATCAGCAACCCAACCTGGCGTACAACGGGCAAAGCGGACATACCAGCGAAGGAATTATTCAGGTTATCTGTTTTTGTTAGGTCCATGTTATCTCTTTAGTAATAAAATAGATGTTAAACAGGCATGTTCATAATTTCCTGGTAAGCCTGAACTATCTTGTTCCTGACTTGTACCATCGCCTGAAAGGATACGTTTGATTTTTGCATGGCCAACATCACTTCTGCAATCTGTACATCAGGGTCACCTTTTTGAAATGCTTCCTGTAATTTATTTGTTTGCATTTGTGTGTCATTTACCTTGTTAATTGAATTTTTTAACAGGGTTGAAAATGCATTTTCGGTATCTGTAGCGGTTACACCTTTATCAATACCTGCCACAGTATTCATGGCAGGTTTTGTCAATGTATTTTGTATACCTTTTGTCTGATCTGCCATTGCACGCATCTGTGCCAGCAAGTCATTTACACCGATTGTATTATTAGCCATTGTCACTCTCTTTAGTGTTTACAATTTCAAATGAATTGATTTTATAATTATGCCAAGCTTTGAGTACCAGGAACTTCAACGCCTTCTTTCCGCATTTTTGCCAACTTATAGCGCAATGTACGCTGACTAATTCCCAGTTTCTCTGCCGTGTCTTTACGGCTGCCTTTGGTTTCTTTAATCGCTTGCAGGATTAAATCCCACTCATGATGACGCAAGCCACCGTTTAATGAACTTAAACCTGATTCAGCCTGGTACGTATTTTCATCGGCCTGTTTCTGATTCAATGCTCTGGTTGCATTATTTTTTAATTGAGACTCTGATGAATCTGTGATTTTTGTCGTATCAACCAAATCGGTTGTTATCGAATTGGATAAAGAAGGCTCATTCATATCCATTGGGAAATAAATATCTTCATCTGTGATTTTACTGTTTTTATGCAATATCATTGCACGTTGCATAACATTATCCAGTTCTCTTACATTACCTGGCCATGGATAAGCTTCCAGTTTTTGTCTGGCTTTCATGCTTAACGCTGGTATGGCTATCCCCATTGAACGTGCATTATTTGTTACGATATGTTCGGCCAATGGAACGATGTCATTGCTTCTGTCTTTCAATGAATGAATATGTAATGGGAAAACATTAAGTCGATAAAATAAATCTTCCCTGAAATTCCCTTTCTTTACTTCATTCAACATATTACGGTTTGAAGTTGCTAAAACCCGAACATCCAGTTCAATAATTTTATTACCACCCAGTCGTTCTACTTCACGTTCCTGCAACACTCGTAATAGTTTTGCTTGCAAGCCCAGATCCATTTCCGATATTTCATCAAGCAGTAATGTTCCACCCTGAGCCTGTTCAAATTTTCCGGGACTTGACTTATATGCACCGGTGTAAGCACCTTTTTCATAACCGAATAAAGTGGCCTCCAGCATATTTTCAGGAATGGCAGCACAATTAATAGCAATAAACGGCTGTGCTGCACGGTTTGACTGTTTATGAATATATTGTGCTACCACTTCCTTACCCGTTCCACTATCACCGGTTATCATTACAGTCGCATCATTGGGAGCCACACGTTTTGCAATTTCGAATGTGGTTTTGCTTTTTTCATCAACCGCAATAATGTCATCTTCATTGATATCAGCATAACCTACATAACGTTCAACCATGTTAACCAGAACTTCTGCTTCAAAAGGTTTTACCAGATAATCAACTGCGCCATTGCGAATGGTTTCTACTGCTTGCTCAATGGTTCCATAGGCTGTCATTAACATAACGGGTAATTCCGGTTTGCTATCTTTTATTTTGCTGAGCAAGTTGGTTCCTTCCATATTTGGCATATGGATATCACTGATAACCAGATCCACATTTTGCTTGTCGAGATAACGTAATGCTTCACGCCCATCATTAACGGAACCCACGTTATATCCGGCACATGTCAAGGTATCGCTTAATGCTTCATTTAATGAAACATCATCTTCAACGACTAATACGGTTGCTCTATTCATTACTTTTACCTTTAAATGTTATCATTCAATATTATGCTGTTTTCTGTATTATGGTTTCTTTATCTTCTTCATAAACAGGTATCTCAATACTAAATACCGTTCCTTGTGGTTGCACCTGTGCTACTGATATCTCACCACTATGAGCATGAATAACAGCACGCACAACAGCAAGACCTAATCCTGTCCCGTCAGAACGGGTTGTAAAAAAAGGTTCAAAGACGTTATTTATATTTTCTTCCTTGATTCCAACACCATCATCCTGAATCTCGATAGTCAGTATATTGTCGCTACAATGTGTTTTAAGTAATAAGTGCCCCTCTTCTCCCATTGCCTGAATGGCATTCACAAACGAATTAATTAATGAGCTGATTAACATCTGACGGTTTCCTTTCAGAAAAACCTCTCCATTAATTTTGTTTTGCCACTCAAAATGAGTATGTGATGCTTCTATATGCGTTTCGATGGTTTGCATTAATTCACTTATCATGTCGTTCAGTGAAAAAGTACTATTTGATAAATTTGAACCACGCGCATACATCAGCATGTCGTTAACAAGATGTTCCAGATGACGTAATCTTGCCATCAGTTTTTCAGTTAAAGCTGTACGATCATTTTGTGCCAGATTTTGACGTTTTAGGCTGGATGAATAAAGTATGGCGGATGATAGCGGTGTACGGATCTGATGAGCCAACGATGCGGCCGTTTGTCCCATCGTAACCAGTCGTTGTTGCTGGCTTAAAGTGTGTTGTAATATTTTTTGTTCAGTTACATCATTGAGCAAAATAATTTGGCCGGGTTGTTCACCCAGGGGACATGTTGATAATGTCACCCAACGACCATTTTTCAGGGCGATTTCATGTTGACTGTTTTTAATGTCAAATACACGACTCGAAACTGTATTCCATGCCTGCTCTTCTAATGGTTCACCAAGTAACTCCAGGGCAATCGCATTATAGTTTTGTATTACTCCTTCACCATCAAGTACGACAACACCAGCGGGTAAGGCATGTAAAATGGATTCCAGACGCTTTGCCAGTTGCTCTTTTTCCTGAAGTTCCTTAATACGCTCAGATTTAGTCGCAACCAACTCCTCCGTTAGCGTGGCAACCTGCTCCTCAAG
>JALXDW010000296.1 GCA_027070385.1 Chromatiales bacterium | reverse complement strand
CACCTGAACAAGCTTGTGCGCATCCTAACTGGTCGATGGGTAGAAAAATCTCGGTTGATTCAGCCACCATGATGAATAAAGGGCTGGAACTGATTGAAGCCTGCTGGTTGTTTGCTGCTGATGTGGACGATGTGCAAATTGTTATTCATCCGCAAAGTATTATTCATTCTATGGTTGAGTTTATTGATGGTTCTGTGATGGCTCAGCTTGGCCAGCCTGACATGCGTACCCCCATTGCGTATGCACTGGCCTGGCCAGAACGAATGGACTCAGGTGTACAGAGCCTGGATCTTTTTACAATGTCAGCTCTGGAATTTGAAAAACCGGACTATGCGCGTTTCCCCTGTATTAAACTGGCTGAAAATGCCATGCGAAAAGGTGGCACACTGCCGGCAGTACTGAATGCAGCCAATGAAGTGGCGGTGCAATCATTTCTGGATAATAAAATCGGTTTTATGGCGATTTCTACTGTGGTGGAAAATGTTCTGGAGCAGACGAGTAGCCAACAAGTTAATAATATTGAAACTGTTGTAAAGGCAGATTCTGATGCGCGTCTGTTAGCTTCTGAAGTTATCAATAGAATGGATGGGTTGAAGCGGCATGCTTGATTTTGTATACAGCCTGTTATCTTTTATTGTGGCGATTACTATTCTTGTTGCAATCCATGAGTTTGGTCACTATTGGGTGGCTAAAATTTCGGGTGTAAAAATTCTGCGTTATTCCATTGGTTTTGGTAAACCTTTATATAAGAAAACATTTGGCAGGGATAACACAGAATTTGTTGTTGCCTCCATTCCGCTGGGTGGTTATGTCAAAATGCTTGATGAGCGGGAAGTCGAGGTGCCGGAATCGGAATTGGGGCGCGCCTTTAATCGTCAGCCTGTTGCTAAACGTTTTGCGATTGTATTTGCCGGGCCATTCTTTAATTTTATTTTTGCGATTTTTGCATATTGGTTAATGTTTGTTAATGGCACGCCCGGGATTGTACCGGTTGTTGGTGAAGTGATAAAAGACAGTCCTGCTGCTATTGCTGGAATGCAGCCTGGTGATACGATCATAAGCATTAATGATGTGGAAACACCCATCTGGGATGTTGCTTTAAATGAATTCTTACCAGCCCTGATTGATAAGTCTGCTGTGGATGTGGAAGTAAAAACTGAGAACGGTGCGAATACTGTTTTACATTTTGATTTTTCTTCGGTAAATGCAGATATTGAAACAGGGAATATTTTAACAATTTTAGGTTTCAAGCCTTGGCGGCCGGTAGCCACTACTGAAATAGCGGAGGTCGTCAGTGATTTTCCTGCCGAAAAAGCAGGCCTTAAAAAGGGTGATGTGATTTTAAAAGTGAATGGCGTTGATGTTTCAAGCTGGAATGATATGGCTAAGATGGTTGCAGCTCATCCCGGTGAAACAATAGAACTTTCGGTTGAATCGGCAGGAACGATAAAACAGGTGAGTGTTAAGACAAAAATTGCCGAGCGTAATGGCAAGAAAGTCGGTGTTATCGGGATCAGTCATGCAGCATCTTACCCGGATAATATGAGAAAAAATTATCAATACCCGTTATTCCAGAGTATGACAAAAGCCATTTCGACAACCTGGACATCAACAGGGCGTACAATACAGTTTTTATATAAAATGGTAAAAGGTGAAGTCTCTGTTCGTAATATCAGTGGTCCCATTACTATTGCGAAGTATGCTGGTTTGTCAGCTGATGCGGGATTAAGCAAGTTCGTGGGCTTTCTTGCGATAGTCAGTATTAGTTTGGGTGTTCTGAATTTGTTACCAATTCCAATGTTAGATGGTGGCCACCTGTTTTATTATTTAATTGAAATAGTAAAAGGCAGCCCGGTGTCGAGTTCTTTTGAGGCTGTAGGGCAACAAATTGGTATTATATTGTTACTAATGCTGATGAGTCTGGCTTTTTATAATGATTTGCTACGTTTGTTTGGTTAGTGAGTTGTCTGAAAACAAGTTAAGTTTTTAAAAGGTTGTAATGAAATAATGCATAGATTAGTTGTTCCGTTTTTATCATTATATGCTGCAAGTGCCTATGCATTTGAGCCGTTTATCGTGCAGGATATCGAACTTGAAGGTCTTCAACGTATTTCTGCTGGTACTGTCTTTAATTACTTGCCAATAAAGGTGGGGGATAAAATAACAGAAGAATTAACATCAGAGGCTATCAAGAAGTTATTTAAAACCGGCTTTTTTAAAGACGTTAAAATGGAACGGGAAGGTAACATTCTGGTCGTGTTTGTTGCTGAACGTGCAGCGATTGCTAAGGTGAGTATTAGCGGTAATTCTGAATTGCCAACGGAACAACTTGAAGAAGCATTAAAACAGATTGGTTTGAAAGTCGGACATGTATTGGACCGAGCCATCGTTACTATCATTGAGCAGGAACTGCAACGCCAGTATTACAGTCTCGGGAAATATGCTGTAAAGATTGAAACGGTCATTACACCGTTGGAACGGAACCGTGTTAATGTTGAAGTGAAGATTGCTGAAGGTGAATCAGCGAATATTTATGCTTTTAACATTGTTGGCAATACTGTTTTTACAGATGAAAAATTATCAGCTTTGTTGGAACTTGGTGGTAGTGGCTTTTTGGGTGGCCGAAAGGAATATTCAAAACAATTATTTTCAGCTGATTTGGAAACATTAAAATCCTATTATCAAGATCGTGGTTATATTAATTTCAGGGTTAATTCTACCCAGGTTTCATTAACACCGGATAAGCAGGATGTTTATATTACCGTTAACATTACCGAGGGTAAAAAATATAAGGTTAATAAAATATCCTTGTCAGGTGATTTGATAGTACCGGAAGAAGAACTTAGAAAACTGTTAACCTTCAAAGAAGGCGATATATTTTCAAGGAAGCAGGCAACGTTAAGCCGTACAAACATTAATGACCGCTTGTCTGAGAAGGGGTATGCGTTTGCCAATATAAATCTTTTGCCTAAAGTAGATGAAGAAAACAGAACTGTTGACCTTACGTTTTTTGTTGATCCGGGGCGACGGGTTTATGTCAATCGTATTAACATCTATGGCAACATTAAAACCAAGGATGAGGTGATTCGTCGTGAAATTCGTCAAATGGAAGGCGACTGGATGTCGACTAAAAGTATTGCTCAGTCCAAAAAACGTCTGAATCGTCTTGGTTTTTTTGATGAGGTTACGGTTGAAACGCCTGTGGTTGAAAACACCAATGATCAGGTCGATGTAAATTATACGGTACAGGAACGTTCAACGGGGAATTTATCAGCGGGTTTGGGTTATAACGATACACAAGGTGCGATCCTGAATTTCTCTATTTCACAGAATAATTTTGTTGGCACGGGTAATCGAGTCAGCGTTAGCATTAATAACAGTAAAGTAGTACAAAATAATACCATTAGTTACACCAACCCATATTATACCCAGGATGGTGTCAGTCGAGGTTTTAGCATTTTTAAACGAAAGTTTTCTGCACAAGAAGCTGATATCAGTAATTATCAAACAAACAGCTATGGTGCTTCGGTTAATTATGGTATGCCACTGAGTGAGAATGATTCGCTGGGGTTTGGATTGTCGTATGAGAATACCGAGATTGTAACCGGCACTAATACTTCAACCCCAATTCTGGATTTTACTGCCCAGCAGGGCAACATTTATGATAATTACAAGGCTCGGGTATCCTGGTCTCATGATACGCGTAACAGAGCTATTTTTGCCGACAGGGGTAATCTTGCTTCCGCGAGTTTTAATTCAACCATTCCTGGAAGCGACCTGGAATTTTATAAAATCAGTTTACGTTATTTGCAGTATTTCCCATTCGCCGAAGACGTGACATTGTTATTTAATACCAACCTGGGTTATGCAAAACCTTATGGTGATACCAAAACACTGCCCCCCTTTGAACATTTCTATGCCGGAGGTAGTCGTTCGGTACGTGGTTATGACTTCAGCAGCCTTGGGCCCCGGGATGCCGTCACCAATGATCCATTAGGGGGAAGTAAGCGAGTCGTGGGTAATTTGGAGCTTATTTTGCCTAATCCATTCAGTGAACAGTGTAAATCCGTGCGTTTTAGTGCATTTTATGATGCCGGTAATGTTTTTGCAGAAAATGAGAGTGTTGATTTGGGTAAATTACGCACTTCGTTAGGTGTGGCACTTATTTGGATAACCCCTGTTGGGATTATGCGTTTTAGTTGGGCCAATACCTTGAATGATGAAGTGGGAGATGATACAAAGTCATTTCAGTTCACATTGGGGTCAACATTTTAACGAGGGTGTGGTTTGCGTCATTTAACGATAATAATAAGTAGTTTAGTCTGTTTTCTACTGGCTCCAGCTGTGGTGTACGCTGATGGGGTTAAATTAGGGGTGGTTAATATAGCCTATATCCTGAAACACGCCCCTCAAGCAGCCGCTGCAAGAAAAAAATTGGAAACAGAGTTTGCGCCTCGTGAAAGTAAAATTATTACAATGGAGAAGACCTTAAAAAAGCAAAGTGAAAAGCTGGCAAAAGATGGCGCCATTATGAGTCCCGCGGGGCGTAAACAATTAGAACGTAAAATTCTTGGTTTAAAACGTGATGTCAAACGGGCAAAAGAAGAATTTACCGAAGATTTGAATATTCGGCGTAATGAAGAGTTAAATAAATTACAAAAAGTGGTTAATAGTGCCGTGATAGCACTTGCTGAAGAAGATAATTTTGATGTTATTTTTGGTGATAATGTCATGTACGCAAACAAGCGTTCGAACATAACAAAGAAAGTATTAAAGAAGCTGGCTGAAAAGCTTAAAAAAACAGAATCTAAATAATACTCATTTAAAATAAGGTACATCACACGTGAAATTTACGCTAGAAGAGCTGGCGCAACAGGTTGGCGGTGAAATCAGTGGGGTACCTTCAACAGTCATCAGCGGTGTTGCTACAATTAAAAAAGCCGCTCAGGGACAGATTACTTTCCTTGCATCTTCCTCATTCAGACCCTTTTTAAACAGTACTCAAGCCAGTGCTGTTATTTTACAGAAAGATGATCTTAATTTATGTCAAACGAATGCGATTGTTGTCGACAATCCACTATTGGCTTACGCTAAAATTGCCACATTACTTTATCCTGCAGCGAAACAATCTGCTGCAATTCATTCAACGGCAGTGGTTGATCCCGATGCCGTTCTGGATAAAGACGTCTTTATCGGTGCTTATACTGTCATTGAATCCGGTGTGAAAATTGCTGCAGGCTGTCAAATTGGCAGTCATTGTTTTATTGGGAAAGACGTTGTGTTAGGTAACGATGTTCAGCTGCACAATCATGTCTCGGTTCAACGGCGTTGTGAGATTGGTGATAGATGCATTAGGCATCCCGGGGCGGTTATTGGTGCTGATGGAGTTGGC
>JALXDW010000295.1 GCA_027070385.1 Chromatiales bacterium | reverse complement strand
CATCAACACTCAGGTTAAAGAGGAACTTTGCAAATAACGGTTTGTTTTGCAGTTGAAGTTGAATTTTATTATAAACGCGTTCAAAAATACGTGGTACAGTAACCAGAATAGTGGGTTGTATATCAACAAGATCTTCAGCCAGTTTATTAATGGAACGGGCGTAAACAACTTTACTGCCAGCCATCATTGGTAAATAGTAGCCAACAGTACGTTCAAACATATGAGACAGTGGCAGGAATGATAAAAAAACATCTTCCGGATAAAAGCTTTCACATTGACTTGCCCCATAGGTATTTTGCAAAATATTATTGTGCGATAGCATAACGCCTTTAGGGCGGCCAGTGGTGCCTGATGTATAGACAATGGAAGCGAGATCATCCGGTTTGATGTTTTCCATTATAAACTCAGTAGCTGGAGAGTCGTCATCAATCCATTGATTAAAATTAATAATGTTTTCTCGTGGATTACTTGCCTGGTACAAGCTTATAATTAATTGAATACTTTTTATATCATCCTGAATGGTTTCCAGAGTACAACATTGCTCGGCTCCGGCAACAATAATAAGCTGGATATTCGCATCATTGATAATGTAACTGATATTATCAGCACGATCATTAATATATAAAGGGACAACAACCAGCCCAAGTCCAAGGGCAGCCTGTTCAAACATTATCCATTCAGGACAGTTATGCATCATGATAGCGACACATTGTCCTTTGCTCAGTTTTTGCTTTAGTAACGCCTGTTGAATTAAACTGATTTTATCTCTAAGTTGTAGCCAGCTATAAGTTAGCCATTGGCAGGTTTCCGGGTCAAAATATTGATACGCTGTTTTATTTTCTGAGCGTTTAACACGTTCAGAAAACAAGCCCGATAAATGTTGCGCATCTTCAGGTGCTATCAAGTCGGTTAGTTTAGACATAAACTTTGTCGTATTGTTTTATGTTTATTCTTTTTTAATTAATTGTGACCAGCCCGCGTCGGGTTTAAAGCGATGACCATACAGGCTGTCAAGATTTTCAAGTAATTTGACAAGTTGTTCAATACCGCGATTGTTAGCATAGCATATTGGGCCGCCTCTGAAAGGCGCAAAACCGGTACCAAAAATGACTCCTGCATCAATCATATCGGTTGATTCAACGACGCCATCACGCAGACAGGCAACGGCTTCATTAACAAGTCTTAATATAAGTCGATCGGCTAAGTCTGTTGGTGGTGTATAGTCTTTTGCCAATGCCGGTTTAACCGGTTTACCTTTTTTAAAATTGTAAAACCCCTGACCGGTTTTTTTACCAAGCTGTTTGGCATTGACCATGTTACGTAAACATTCAGGCACGCCGATATCCATTGTTTGGGATAAGTTTTCAGCGACTTTTAAACAGATATCCAGTCCTACTGTATCGGCAAGTTCAATGGGCCCCATTGGCATACCAAAATCAGTGGCAGCCTGATCAATGGCTTTTAATGGAATGCCTTCTTCGGCAAGGACAACGGCTTCCATTAAATACGGCATTAAAATCCGATTGACCAGAAAGCCGGGGCTGCTGGTAACGGGCAGAGGTAAACGACGGATGGATTTGGTGATGCTGGCAGCCTGTTGCACTGTTTCATCACTGGTCGTTTTGCCGTGTACAATTTCAACTAAAGGCATTTTTGCAACCGGGTTGAAAAAGTGTAAGCCAACCAGGCGTGTTGAGTCTTTTAGTGCAGGCGCAAGTTCTTCCAGTGGGATGCTGGATGTATTGGTTGCAATAATACATTCGGGTTTTATTTTGGGCTCTACTTCTTTAAATAATTGACGTTTAACTTCTGCATCTTCAAAAATGGCTTCAATAACAATATCTGCCTGTTTTAAACCTGTACCATTAATATCAGGAACCAGACGATCGAGCGCTTCGGTAATGAACAAGCGTTTTTTAAGTTTCTTTTTATAAAGTGAATAGGCACGTTTAAGTACCCGAGCTAATGTTGCGTGTTCCCGATCCTGTATGGTCACAGTATATCCCTGCAAGGCACACCATGCAGCAATGTCACCACCCATCACACCACCACCAATCACATGTATATGTTTAGGGTGATAGTTGTCAATTTTACTGTAAGCTTTCATTTGTTCCTGCAAGGAAAAAACCCGTACAAGATTCTGAGCCGTTTTGGTTACCATTAGTTGTGATACAGAAATGGCTTCTTCTTCCATAAAGCGTTGCTCATCATCGGCATGGCGTTCCCAGAGGTCGATTAATGCATAAGGTGCAGGGTAATGTGCACGTTTTGCTTTGCTTGCTACCTGCCTGATTAATATTTTTTTAACCCAGGGACGGGCAAGTTTATGGTTTGCCAGTTTGGCCCACCATGCAATTTTGTGATTCGGTGATGCTTTTTTGATAACGCTTTTTGCTGCAGTGATAAAGTGTCTGCGTGGTATTGCGTAGTGAATCAGTCCCATTTTTTTTGCAGCCCGGGCAGAAATACTACGTCCGGTTAACATTAAGTTCATTGCATTGATTGGTCCGGCAGTGCGTATACAACGAACCGTGCCACCAAAACCTGGATGGATCCCTAATTTAATTTCAGGCAAACCTATTTTTGTTTTGCTGTCATTATCAGCTATACGATAGCGGCAGGCCAGAGCAAGTTCAAAACCACCACCCAGGCAAAAACCGTGAATAAGAGCAACAGTGGGACAGGGAAGACGCTCAATCATATTCATGATACGTTGGCCACGCTGGATCAATGTCAGTGCAACGTGTTCGGTTTTGAGTTGGCTAAATTCCTTGACATCCGCACCGGCGATAAAGCCATTTTTTTTGTCAGATAAAAATACCACGGCTCTTGGTGGTTTTTTATTGAGATTGTTAAGCTCCTGTTCCAGTTCATCCATAACATCATGTGACAGTACATTTGTCGTACTGTCTGCTTTATCAAGGTGCAGCCATGTGATATTTTCATCATCGGTTATGATGTTCCAATGTTTGTAGCTTGTAGACACGCTTAACTCTCCTAAACTCGTTCAATCATCATGGCGCCACCCTGACCACCACCAATACAAAGACTTGCGATTCCGCGTGTTGTTTTTGTACGTTGCAGAATATTCATCAGGTGTAGAACAATACGTGCCCCACTGGCACCAACAGGGTGGCCAAGACTGATGCCACCGCCATCAACATTCAGTTTATCCATACTGAGCTCTCCTAAAGGTGCATTCAGTTGCAGCTCTTGTTTGCAATACTGTTCATCCTGCCATGCGGCCAGGCAGGCAAGAACCTGTGCGGCAAAGGCTTCATTAATTTCGAAGTAATCAATATCATTAAAGTCATACTTGTTGCGTTGTAGGATAGGTGTAATCGCATGAACGGGACCGAGTCCCATTTGTGCGGGCTCAAGTCCAGCCCATTCACAGTCCAGTATTTGTGCAACCGGGGTGAGGTTATGATCTTTAAGTGCTTTCTCACTGGCCAATAGCAAAACACTGGCACCATCAGTAATTTGCGCACTGTTGCCAGCGGTGACATTGCCAAACGGGCGATCAAAAACAGGTTTCAGTTTTGCAAGACTGGCCATATCGGTATCAGGACGAACCCCGTCATCATGACTGTAAAAATTACCGTTGGTATCGTAAATGGTTTCAATTTCTGTCAGGTTGTTATTCTCTTGTGCCATATTGAGTCGCTGATGGCTTTGTACAGCATAGTGGTCCATCATTTCACGGCTGATATTGAATTTATCTGCAATGATTTCGGCAGTTTGTCCCATGGACAAACCTTTGACGGGATCGGATAAACCACGTAATAACCCAATAATGGGCGCGAAGAATTTGGGTCTTAACTGAGCAATGGTTTTTACTTTTTGAGTAATTGTTTTAGCACGCATCCAGTCAGATAGCCAATTCACCATGTGTCCATTAAGCATCACCGGGGCGCGACTCATGGATTCGACACCGCCAGCCAATATGAGTTCTGAACGTCGCATTGCAATGGATTGCGCGGCACTATCGAGAGCTTGCATACCCGAGGCACAATTTCGCTGTACCGTATAGGCGGGGACATCATTGCCACAGTGTAAACGCAGGCCTAAAATTCTGGCGATATTGGCTTCATCGGCGCTGGGCATGACACAACCCATAATCACTTCATCAATGGCGGTCGGGTCAAAGTCCTGCCTTGCCAGTAATGGGCGAGAACAATTAACAGCCAAATCCGCTGCACTGAAAGGGCCTTGTTTACCGCGTGCTTTTAATTGTGGGCTACGGGCACCGTCTACTATATAAATAGCTCGTCGGCCATAATGATTTTTTGTTGTACGGGTTTTAGATTTAACCGTTGATATTTTCTTCTTGCTGACTTTTTTCCGTGTTGTTTTTTTAGTGGTCATTTTTTTGCCTGGTCAATTATTTTAACAGTTACTTTTATATGATGAACAGTCAGGGCTATTGGTAGTCGATTGCAAAATCATCAACCTGAATAATATCGGTACGGGCTTTATCGGCTTCACGTATGAGCGTTGCATCTTCTTCTGTTATAACATTTTTTTTCAGTCCTTGTGCGATGTAACCTTCAAGTCCATTATAATCCTGTTTGGTTCCTTTTAAACCCCGGTATAATTTTTTCTCCGCATGGTCAGCAATAATAACTTTCTTAAATCCCTCTTCAAGTTTGCCAAGTGTTTCGGTGGTGTTTTGAGGAACATACAATCCATGTGTTAAACGGTCACGTGTTTCTGACGGTGTAATAAGTAGTTGAGCAACTTGATGGCCTAATTGATCACTCGGTGGTGAGAAATGACGACCAAGGGGGAAAATAATCAACCTGGCAAGCCAGGCAACGGGGCGGTTTGGTAAATTTTGCAATAGACCATGTAAAGCATTTTGTGCCTTGTACAAACAATGTTGTGATACCCAGTGGATTAAAGGCCGTTCTTCTTTAGGTGAGCCATTATCTTCAAAATGTTTTAAAGCTGCAGAGGCCAAATACATATAACTGAGTACATCTCCAAGGCGCCCGGATAATTTTTCCTTTCGTTTTAAGTTACCACCTAATGTCATTAAAGCAAGATCGGTCATCAGTGCAAAAGCAGCACTGATTCGAGTCAGTTGTTGATGATAACGTCTGACAGGGCGTTTGCCTCTGAGCATAACAAATCGTGAGGCAGTTAATGCATGAAACAAACTTCTAAATGTATTCAGGAAAAAAAATTGAATATGTCCGAACAGTGCATGGTCAAATTCTTCAAGTGCCGCATCCGGATTGTCATTACCAATGGATTCAAGTTCTTTAAAAACATAGGGGTGAGAACGAATGGCCCCCTGACCAAAAATAATCATGGTTCGAGTAAGAATATTGGCACCTTCGACAGTGATACTGATAGGGACGGCTTGATAAACACGGCCAATAATATTGCGGGGGCCTAAACAAATGCCGGCACCTCCCTGAATG
>JALXDW010000294.1 GCA_027070385.1 Chromatiales bacterium | reverse complement strand
CTACTACAGAACCGGTAGATTATGTCCTGATACTCAAACCGGTTTTCTGCATCAGGCTTTACTGTCATACCACAAACAGGATCTTTCAGTTCTTCTTTACTGCTATGTTCTTGTTTGTTTGCCATAACCTTATCCTTATTTTTTAATTAACATTTTAATGTGTGTGTCCATCATCATGATGGCCGGCAGGTTTTTCAGTTATATCTTGGTGTTGTGTTGGGCTTGCGTGGTGTTCAGAACTCTGCGAATGAGAATGTCCCCCGATTTCAGAATTACCCATATTTTCCTGATGGCCTGAACGATTAGAACCCGTTTCACCATGTCCACCACCCTTATGGGTATGCTGACCTGAATTTACCAGGATTTGATATTGCAGCGGAGTCATTTTACCCATCGCTTTAATAGTCGCTATCATATCCCAAATTTGCTCGTCACTATTGTATATACCCCATGCCGGCATACCGGTCATTTTTATACCGTTCTTTATGACCCAGAAAGTTTCAGCCGGTTTTTCTGCAAAATCGGCTTTTTTATACAATACAGGTGGTTGAGGATTTAAACCTTCATGTAACTCTGAAGTATCCACACCGGGAGCGAGATGACATTGTGCGCACATTGCAGCATAGTTAGCTGCACCACGTTTAATCCGTACAGTGTCATTCAAGTCAGGGACTGTCAAGTCTTCAGCTCTTGCACTAATAGAACGATTACGCACCCATTCAAGAAAACTACTGGTTATTGCCCAGTGCTTGTCCGATGCTGACACATTAAAAACACCAAACCAAACAAATAAAAACCCGCTAACAGCAATAACAACAACATATATTGACAATTTTTTTACATTAAACATATGACTGAATCGACCTCTTGTTAAAAAATGAATGCGTAATCTGGTGATAAAATTACTCTACAATGGCCATTTGATGACCTTCACCACCGGGTAATTTAATCGTATTAACCACTTTTAATGATTTTTGATCGACCACCCAGATAACAGGTTGTTTACGACTTGATACATAGACCTTGCCTGCACCATGGATAGTATTCAAATGATAAGGTGCAGGAGACAGATTAAGTTCACTTTGGTTACCTGTTTTTGTGTTAACTGCAACCAGCTTGTTATCTTTTTTGCTACTGACAAACAATGTTATTCCATCATCGCCCATATCCAGACCATGAACCGCTCTACCTATTTTATAGCTGTTGATTATTTTACCCGTTGCAATCGACACCGCTGAAACTTTGCCTGCCCGAGGGTTGGTTATATAAATAGTTGCCTCATCAGAAGAAAAAACCATATGCTCCGGTGCCGGCCCGGCATCAAGTGTTCGGATTACTTTCCAGTTTTTCAGGTCGATTTCACTAATAGTGTTATTACCAGAATTACTGACAAAAGCCCGTTCACCGTCTTTTGTAATCAGGGTGTAGTTTGGTACCGGACCGGTTTTTATTGTCCGTACAACCTTGTTACTTTCCAGATCGACTACACTTACACTGCCGCGTAAACCATGGGTTGAAATAACATAACGGTCATCCGGGGTAATTGCCTGGTGATGTGTCCAACCTGATACTGGAATGGTTGACATCACATGGCCATGTGCCGGATGAACAAAAAATAATTTACTGTTAGCAGTATCTTTTGGCTGGCCTTTTTTTAGCGGCGTCTCTGCCAGACTACCCGCGATCAGGTATTCACCATCCGAGGTTGCAACCAGACCATGAGCATTTTCCACACCGGTATAGGTTGCTTTTATCGTATCTGTTGCTGCATCAACGGCTATTACCTTATTTGCAGTCCCCAACGGAATATATACGGTCGGTGCAGCGTGGATCCATGTAACATATAAATTCATTAAAATTGCGGCATAAAAAAATTTAACTATTTTGTTCATAACGTTCTCCATGTTTTCCTGAAAGTTTTACTCTTTTACTATTTCTTTCAAATATTTTAGTATCTTAAATAAATCATCATCAGTAAGATTTGGGTTACCACCTTTTGGTGGCATGCTTATCGGTGAGCCTTTAACCTGTACTCCTTTTTTAATTCGCTCAACGAGTTGTGACTCATTAACTGAGAAAAGCCTCTTGCTTTCAGATAAATCAGATACCCCCGGCATTGCACCTCTACCATCATCTGCATGGCAGACCATACAATTTTGCTGATACAATTTTTCAGCCGATAAGGTTCCTGCCTGCACATACAACGCTATAGCTAATAGAAAGAAGGTTAGAATGATTTTATTCACTATTCCAACTCTTTACGTTTACGTTCAAATTCTTCTTTGTCAATTTCACCTTTTGCATAACGTTTCTTTAAAATATCAAGTGCACTCTCCTCATTGGTTGAACGGCTGTTCGCTGACGAACCTTGTAAAATCCATACAACTAATACCACCAATACAATCCAGAATATCCACATAAAACCTCCTCCAAACCAATGTGCTCCGTCATACATAATATATCTCCTGTTTTTAAAGTTTCTATCAACTTAGTTGACCCGGTGCATACCATATAATTCAACCGGGCCACCAAGCTGTTACGAGTTAACTGATCTGCGTCAATCGTTATGCTTTACCACTTCACGTTGTTTCCATAAAAAGAAAACGGCAGGAATAACAACCAGTGTTAACAAAGTCGCGCTCACCATACCACCTACCATAGGGGCAGCTATACGCCGCATGACTTCCGAACCGGTTCCAGAACCCAACATTATCGGTAATAAACCGGCAATAATAGCGGCAACCGTCATCATGATCGGACGGACACGTAATAATGCACCATCTATAACCGCATCACGCAGTTCGTTGATATCGAGTCGGTGTTCAAGCTCGGCACGATGATGTAAATTTTTATACGCCTGGTTTAGATACACCAACATCACAATACCAATTTCAACGGCAACACCCGCAAGCGCAATAAAGCCCACTGATGTTGCTACCGACATATTGTAGTCAAGCAAATACATTAGCCAAAAGCCACCCACTAATGCCAATGGCAAAGTACCCATTATGATCAAGACTTCAATGATATTTCTGAAGTTTAGATATAACAGAAGTAAAATGATCACTAATGTAAACGGAACAACAATTTGCAGTTTTTTCTTGGCCCGTACCATGTATTCATACTGGCCAGACCAGGTAATAGAATAACCGGCCGGCAATTCAACCTGTTCGGCTACGACTCTTTGCGCTTCTTCTACGTATGAACCCACATCCCTGTCCGGACTGATATCAACAAAAGTCCATCCATTCGGCCGTGCATTTTCACTTTTGATCATGGCGGCACCACTTTCAATACGCACGTCGGCCACTTCAATCAATGGAATACGTGCGCCTTGTGGTGTAATAATCGGTAGTTGTTGTAACTTCGCAAGTGAATCACGTACATCACGCGGATAACGTATATTAATCGGGTAACGTTCCAGTCCTTCAACACTTTGTGCGACATTCATGCCACCGATTGCTGTACGAACCACATCCTGTACGTCGGCAATGTTCAAGCCCAAACGTGATGCGGCAACCCGATTAATGTCAACCGTCACATACCGGCCACCGGCTACCCGCTCAGAAAAAGCTGATACCGTACCCGGGACTTGTTTTATAACATCTTCTATCCGTTTACCAATATCCTGCAACACTTTTAGCTCCGGCCCGGCTACTTTTATCCCTACCGGTGTTTTTATACCGGTTGCCAGCATATCAATACGGGTTTTAATGGGCATGACCCATGCATTGGTTAAACCCGGTATTTTTATTTTTTGTTGCAGCTCCTGACGTATTTTTTCCATGGTCATGCCTTCCCGCCATTCACTTTTCGGTTTGAACTGAATGGTTGTTTCTATCATGGTCAGTGGTGCCGGATCGGTCGCTGTTTCTGCCCGACCAATTTTACCGAATACTCTTTTGACTTCCGGTACGGTTTTAATCAGCTTATCGGTTTGCTGCAATATTTGCCGTGCCTTCGCTGCCGAAACACCGGGGAAAGTGGTTGGCATATACATCAAGTCACCTTCATCCAGGTCTGGCATAAACTCCGACCCCACTTTCATAATGGGCCAGGCACCGGCAATGACCAGGATCAACGCTATGAATAAAATCTGTTTTGGTTTTTCCAGTACAAAATTAATAAAGGGCCGATAGGCTTTTATTAACAGGCGATTTACCGGGTTTTCGTGCTCGGGTTTAATATGACCGCGAATAAAATAGCCCATTAATACCGGCACCAGCGTAATTGATAGCCCCGCCGCTGCAGCCATGGCAAAGGATTTGGTAAATGCCAACGGACTAAACAAACGGCCTTCCTGTGCTTCCAATGTAAATACCGGCAAAAAACTTAATGTAATAATAAGCAATGAAAAAAACAGTGGTGGCCCGACTTCTATCGTGGCTTCTCGAATAATACGCCAACGGTTTTCATCGGTAAGCGGTTCTTTTTCGATATGTTTGTGAACGTTCTCTATCATCACAATCGCACCATCAACCATCGCACCAATGGCAATAGCAATACCACCAAGAGACATGATGTTGGCATTAATCCCCTGGTGATACATCACAATAAAGGCAACAAAGATACCGACAGGTAAACTTAAAATCGCTACCAGTGCCGAACGCATATGAAATAAGAACACGGCACAAACCAATGCCACCACAATGAATTCTTCGAGCAACTTCATGTTGAGGTTATCGACTGCCCGATTAATTAAACTGGAACGATCATAGGTGGGAATAATTTCGACACCATCAGGCAAGCCTTTAGACAGCGTTTTTAATTTTTCCTTGACAGCATCAATGGTTTTAAGTGCATTTTCACCATAACGCATCACCACGACACCACCGACCACTTCACCCATACCATCCAGCTCGGCAATACCTCGTCGCATTTGTGGTCCAAGTCGAATATCTGCAACGTCTTTTAACAATATCGGTGTCCCACGCTCATTGACACCTAATGGAATAAGCCGCAAGTCATCCAGGCCACTAATATAGCCGGTTGAGCGAATCATATATTCTGCTTCAGCCATTTCGACAACGGAACCACCGACTTCCTGGTTGGAACGTTTTATTGCGCTGCGGACTTTGCTTAACGGTATATTGTAGGCACGCAAACGATCTGGATTAAGTACCACTTGGTATTGCTTTACCATGCCACCGATGGTTGCCACTTCCGACACACCACTGACTGTTTGTAATTCATATTTCAAAAACCAGTCCTGTAAACTACGCAACTGTGACAGATCCAGCTTGTTGGATTTATCAACCAGTGCATATTCAAATACCCAACCAACACCGGTCGCATCTGGCCCCAGTGCAGGTCTTGCTTCAGGTGGCAAACGGGTTGCAACCTGACTTAAATATTCAAGTACACGTGAACGGGCCCAATAGGGATCGGTACCATCTTTAAAAATAATATAAACATAGGAATCATTAAAAAAAGAATAACCCCGCACGGTTACT
>JALXDW010000293.1 GCA_027070385.1 Chromatiales bacterium | reverse complement strand
TTTGTTGCATTTGTGCTGGTGCATTCACAATACGTTTTGCTTGGGGAAACGTATTTTTGTATAAATTTTCCATCGCTATGGTTAACTTCCGGCTTTCATTATCCAGCATAATATAATTTGCAATTTTTATTGTTAGGCTTGTCACAAGTACTATTGCCAACAATACAGCCGATGAATACCATTTACGTAATTGCCCCTTTACTTTTTCCTTACGGCTAAATTCCCCTGCAAGCAGATTAATCGGGGTTTCATAATCAAAATGTTCTGCTAACCAGATTAAACTGTCATTTTCAAAATTGGTAACATGTAACTCAATACCTGAGTCAAGGCTGAAATCATCTTCGTTAATATTAATGTTCCTGCAATCGATGATATCAATACGTTCAGGTGTCACCCCTTCCGCATCACGAATAGTCGTAGCCAATAATTGATTCAAATTACTGTGATCAACCGCAAAACCGGCATGTACACCAGTGCGAACAATTGAACGTGTGTCTTCCAGCAAAATAGTCCATGTGCCAATACGAGTAGACAAAGCCAGTGTATCCGGCACCATTAAATCAACACGCAAACCAAGTTCATCACAAATGTCACTCCAGTACTGCATACGCTCACGATTAACAACAGCAACAACATACTGACCATTACCATGTCGCGGCCCAAGCACAAAATGTAAATCTGCTACATCATCTATTAACTGGTCTTCCAATGCAAAAGGCAGCGCAGCGAGTAATCTTTGTTTATTCTGGCCTGGCAGGGTGACTTCAGTCACCACAACATCTTCACCCGGCACAATTACTATCACGCGTGCATCTCGCGCTGCTTTTGCAGCCGATAAAAGTGACCCTTTGATTAAAGTACCGAGTGGTTTCCCATTATTACACAATACCCAACGGCCATGCGGTGTTGCATGTTCCGGGTTGGAATCATTATGCCGGACTGAATCCAGAAAGATAAACAGCTCACGTGCCATTTATTATATTCTCCGTTGTGTTCGTAATAATACGTTCATTTTACCTTGTGTGTCACGATGAAGCACACTATACAGCCTGGAATGAACGTTACCAATAACTGCGCGGGCT
Source organism: Chromatiales bacterium (assembly GCA_027070385.1). Taxonomy (GTDB): domain Bacteria; phylum Pseudomonadota; class Gammaproteobacteria; order UBA6429; family Thiohalophilaceae; genus SZUA-37. The sequence goes on along the minus strand of JALXDW010000293.1, from coordinate 4,380 downwards.
TCAAGCAAAAAATATTCACTGTTGACTGATAACAGAGCTTTATTGATTTTTTTACCTTTTATCGCTTCCAGTTCTATAAATTCATTCACTGTTTTATAGCCTGACTTATCCCTGGCTTTTACTATTTCTTCTGCTTCTGTCAAACTGATCTGATTTGATAACATACTTATTTGCATGGCAGTAGCCGTATTCACATTTAATGGTGTGAATGTTGGCAAGGTAATAATATACGGCGCGATTTTTTTATACTGCTGATAGTCAAACCCCTTTATCAATACCACTTCCGATGAACTGGCCATTAACCGGTTGGCCGCCCTGTAAGGTATTTTATTATTCAGATAATCTATATCTTCTGCACCGGCAGGAATACTTGCATCCAGATCCTTGTCCAGCCAGTCGACAATCGCATCTGTTAATTCAATGTCAATATTCTTCTCGTTCAATAAATTTTGTAGCAACTTGATACTGTCCTGATCCGGATTACCTGCTTTTAACAAATTATTAATATTGAAACGTGCCTGCAAGTCCTTTACCTTGCCTTGTATCGAACCACCTTCTACAGGGATAGGTGGTAATGCAACAGCCCAGTTGTCATCAAAAGAATCGGTTTTATTGTCTTTAAAATCCTGTACCAGAATATTTTTAGCCCAATCTTCAGCCCCCAGCAAATACATATAGGCCTGTTCATGATTAAGTAGATTAGACGTTCTTCGTATACTTAACTGCTGTTTTGATGCAATACCTGCTGCCATGATAGCAACGAGTGTAACAACCAGCATGACGACTATAAGGGCAATCCCGGTCTGTTTTTTTATATTTTTCACTGGTTGCTTCATTTTTAATCTGTACATTAAATTTTAATTTACTGCATCACTTCCGGTAGAATAAATAAACGCCTAAATCGTCCCCAGTCTTCCAGTTCAAATGTGACTTCAATGACCTTGGGAAATGTTACCCTGTTGCTATCCGTCGTTTGCGGTGGCCATGCTGTTAACCACTGACTGTCTTCATCATTTGTTAAAAATCTTAAATTAAACCCTGTCACAGCACTCAACATCAATGTTTTTACTGGTTGACTGTCTTCTGCTCTATCCAGCACCTTCCAACGATACCGATAAAGTTTGTTATCATCCAGCCCATACGCGATACGCTGTAATGAGCTACGCTTGAGTCCAGCCGGATTGGGGTAACCGTCCCGAGTGAACTCAAGCCGATAGCGACCTAAGTCACTTGATTGTAAAGCCGGCAGCGTGTCACCATACTCACTGCGAACAGAGCGGTTCGCTAATTGCCTTACATCCCTGCCAATATGCATAAAAGTCAGTTGCAGCTCAGTTAAACGACTTGTGTGTTTATCTGTTGTGGCTCGTACATTAATTACTTCCCGCAAACCGCCAAAAATCATAATTGACATAACAGCAAATATACTGAGCGCAACCAGTAATTCCAGCAAGGTAAAACCGGACTGTGTTAATTTTTTATTTGCATTCATGGTGATTTACTTAAAAATGATATTAAGCGAATAACCGGTTGTTTTTTTGTATTTCTGGCTTCCTCATCTTTGTAGATACTTAATTCAACCCGCCGGATGTTTTTGTCTTCTGTTTTAAAAACCTGTGAAGCCCAGTACCATTCCAGCTTCCCCATCATTTGTTGTCCGGTTGTTCGGCTAATGGCCGGAAATAGCTTTTGAGCCCGCCATTCATTTATTTTATTCACCGCAACCCATTGAGCAAAGGTTTTGTCACGTAATTCATTGGCATGATTGACATTACTCCCAGCCCCCTTTACCAATGCCATTAATGCAAGTGCTACAATTAATAATGCAATCATCACTTCCAGCAGTGTAAAACCGGAATAATACGCCACTCGACTAACACGCTGCGGTTTTTTTACGATTGAATTCAACATTCCTCAGATATCCCGCTTTTGCAGAATTAACTGACCATTTTCAAAACCCTGTATCTCAAAGAATTGCTCCAAATCCGAAATCTTTAAACGGATGATAAAAGGGGTTACCTCTCCACTGGACAGAATATACACACGAACAGGTATATCCTGCTCTTTATTGTTGCCGAATATCAATTTTCTATCATCAACCTCCAGGCTCAATTCAATACCGGCTGTCAGAGTTCGTTTCCTGAAAAGTTTATCGTCTGCAATATCCAGCCATTTATCATCGATACGTTGCTTGAAAACATAACCATCACTCTCCAGCTCCAGAGCCAGTTCTTTCGACTGCAAAATGGATTCTTCCTGGGCCAATTTTATCAAACCATATAATCGTTGCGATTCCTGTTCTAGCTTTTCGGACAAGCCCCCGTCACCAAAAGCAAACATCCCCAACCCCAGCATGATCCCCATAATGGCAATCACCACCATGATTTCTATCAGGGTAAAACCTCGCGTGAATTCAGATTTGTTTAACTTGACGGGCGATAACCTCCTTAGTGACATTGTGATCGACTGTCTCTGTTTGTCGACACTAGTTAATATTCCAGTTACCAATGTCATCATCACTTTGCTGTTGATCCGGACCTAAAGAATAAATATCAATGGCACCATGAATCCCGGGGCTTAAATACAAATACGGGTTGCCCCATGGATCGACATTCAATTTTTTAATATAGCCGGACGACTTATAATTCTTGGGTTCAGGTGACCCCGAAGGTTTTTTAACCAGTGCTTCCAAGCCTTGATCAGTCGATGGATAAGTGAAATTGTCCAGTTTATATCGATCCAGTGCCGATTCAAGCTGGGCAATGTCCTGTTTTGCTTTAATAATACGTGCTTTTCCGGGTTCATCCATGATGTTGGGCAACACCACAGCACCTAATATCCCGAGAATAACAACAACAACCATGACTTCAATCAGAGTAAAACCCTGTTGATATTTTGATCGCTGAAGATTTCTGTTGTATTTTATATTTGACATCGCTTGTTTCATTTTAATTTCCTGTAAGACGACTTTGTATGGATAACTGAATTTATTGTATCAGTTGATTCAGGTTAAATATTGGTAATAATATCGCCAGCACAATCATCAAGATAACCCCACCCATCACTAACAGTAGTAAAGGTTCTAATAAGCCCATTAAAGTTGATATTAATGTCTCAAGTTCCTGTTCCTGATTCACCGATGAACGTTCAAGCATTTCACCCAGATTACCACTGACTTCACCACTGGCAATCAAATTAACAACAATTGGTGGAAAGTAACCACTTACATCCAGCGATCGAGCCAAGCTTGCCCCTTCCCTTACTCGCAAAGCGGCTTCGAGAATGGCATGGCGCATGGGCAAATTTTCAACGACTTGCCCTGAAATTTTCAATGCTTCCAGCAGTGGAACACCACTGGCAACCAATATGCTTAATGTGCGAGTAAAGCGTGCTGTATTTGAACCACGGACTAAACGCCCCACCAAAGGTAATTTTAACCAGAGTTTATGTATTTTTTCTTTCCCGAGCGGCTGTTTGTACAACATACTGAATACAGAAATACTGGCAATGATTACCAGAATAATAAGCCAATAATAGTCCACCAGAAAATCACTGGCTGCGATCATCAAGCGGGTAATTAATGGTAAAGTTTGGCCTGAATCCTCAAAAACCTTGACCACTTCAGGAACAACATAAGCCAGTAAGAAAGACACTATAATAATAGCCATAACGATCAAAATAACAGGGTAAAGCAATGCCATTTTGATTTTGTTTTGTAACCGTTGTTTTCCTTCGGTGTAGTCCGCCAAACGTTCCAGCACAATATCAAGATGCCCGGTCTGTTCACCCGCAGCAACAGTTGAGCGATATAAATTATTAAATACATGAGGAAATTGTGCCATACCATCGGCAAGCGAGTGACCTTCCAGTATTTTGGCGCGGATCCCCAGAATTAGCCTTTGTAGCCGTGGTTTTTCAGTTTGCCGGGCAACGGTTGAGGTTGCTTCATCCAAAGGTAGCCCTGACTTTGTCAAGGTCGCAAGTTGGCGGGTTATCAGCGATAAATCAGCTGCACTCACACTCCGCTGTACACTAAAGCCTGCGGATTGTTCCGACTCACGTTGTGCAGCTTCGTCAACCGAGGTCGCTAACAGGCCTTGTTCACGAAGTTGCTGCCGAACATGTCGGGCTGAATCCCCTTCGAGTATGCCTTTCTTTTTACGCCCATCCGCATCCAGCGCCACATATTCAAAGGCCGGCATGGTTTAGACCTCCTCATACGCAACACGCGTAATTTCTTCGAGTGAAGTTTCACCTGATAATACACGGCGTATGCCATCTTTACGAATACTCGCAGATACCATTCGCACATGCGCTTCAATTTCTTGTTCACTGGAACCATCATGAATCATGGTTCTGAGAGTGTCATCAATTTCAACC
>JALXDW010000292.1 GCA_027070385.1 Chromatiales bacterium | reverse complement strand
GCACCGGTTCATGCCGTTGTGATGGGCATCACCGACCGCCAGCATGATTACATTATTCAGGTGGCCGAGCAGCTGAAAAAACAGGGGCTACGAGTGAATACCGATTTACGCAATGAAAAAATCGGCTTCAAGATTCGTGAACATACGCTACAAAAAGTGCCTTACCAACTTGTGATTGGTGACAAGGAAATGGAGAATGGAACAGTTGCTGTGCGTACACGCGCGGGTAAAGACCTGGGTGAAATGAAAGTGGATGAGCTTGCTCAAAAATTAACCGAGGAGATCATGTCACACGGGAGTGATCACTTAAAACCCCGTGTTACCCATGAAAAGTAGACAGATAATAACAATGATTAATTTGGGTTAATAAAATATGAAGGTTACATTTTTCGGGATTGGCTATGTGGGGTTGGTGCAGGCAGCGGTACTGGCAGACAGTGGCCACGATGTTGTTTGTGTGGATGTTGATGAAACAAAAATTGAAAATCTGAAAAAAGGCATCATTCCCATTTATGAACCGGGACTCACGCCTCTTGTAGAACAAAACTACAAGGAAGGGCGGTTACATTTTACAACGTCGGTTGAAGAAGGGGTAAAACATGGCGACTTTCAATTTATCGCCGTAGGCACACCACCGGATGAAGACGGTTCGGCCGACCTGAAATATGTTCTGGACGTGGCCGCCAGCATTGCCACACACATGCTGGAACCTAAAATCGTCATTAATAAAAGCACCGTGCCGGTGGGTACAGCAGACAAAGTCAAAGCCTGTATTGAGGAAGTGCTGGAAAAACGTGGTGACAATATTAAATTCCATGTTGTTTCCAACCCGGAATTCTTAAAAGAAGGATCCGCTGTGGCTGATTGCACCAAACCGGACCGCATTATCATTGGCACCGACAGTGACGAAGTCAAAGATAAAATGCACGAATTGTATGCACCGTTTAATCGTAGCCGTGACCGTATGATAACAATGGATATCCGCAGTGCAGAACTCACCAAGTATGCCGCAAATTGCATGTTGGCCACTAAAATCAGCTTTATGAATGAAATGTCGAATATTGCTGAACAAGTGGGTGCCGATATTGAAGCTGTTCGAAATGGTATTGGTTCAGACAACCGGATTGGTTACAGTTTTATTTACCCCGGTTGTGGCTATGGTGGTTCCTGTTTTCCTAAAGATGTACAAGCATTGATACGCACAACCGACGCCATCGGGTTTAATGCGGAAATATTAAAAGCAGTTGAAGCTGTTAATGACAGGCAAAAAGAAATGCTTTTTGCCAAAATCAGCAAACACTACAATGGTGACTTGAAAGGTAAACGATTTGCACTATGGGGGTTAAGTTTTAAACCCGACACTGACGATATGCGTCAAGCCCCCAGTCGAGTATTAATGGAAGCACTCTGGGATGCGGGGGCTACCGTACAAGCGTTTGACCCGGAAGCCATGCCGGAATGTCAGCGTATTTATGGTTTAAGAGATGATTTAAAACTGATGGGAACAAAAGAAACAACCCTTCAGTCCGCTGATGCACTTGTTATTGTGACAGAATGGAAACAATTTCGTGCACCGGATTTTAAGCTAATCAAAGCATCTTTACTCGAGCCAGTGATTTTTGATGGGCGCAATCTTTATGAACCTGAACGCTTGCAAAAACAGGGTATTGTTTATTATTCCATTGGCAGAAGTACATAGCCTGCCAGGTGTATCGGCTTATACTTTGTAGTAGTCTTTATACCATTCAACGAATCTGGCAATACCGTCTTCCACACTGGTATCCGGTTTGTAGCCTACATCATTCATAAGATCATCGGTATTTGCATAAGTATAGGGGACATCACCCGGCTGAAGCGGTAGCATATTTTTTTCCGCTTTTTTCCCCAAACAATCCTCCAGAACCTCGATGTAACGCAACAGTGTGCAAGGGTTGTTGTTGCCGATATTGTAAATTCGCCACGGGGCATTACTTGTACCGGGATCGGGTGCATCTCCTGTCCAGTCCGGATTGGGAGTTGCAATTTTATCTAATGTACGGATAACACCCTCTACAATATCATCAATATAGGTGAAATCACGTTTATGATCACCGTAGTTAAAAACATCAATCGGTTTACCGGCAAGAATATTTTTTGTAAACATAAACAATGCCATATCAGGTCGGCCCCAAGGGCCATATACTGTAAAAAATCTTAAACCAGTTGTTGGTAAATTGAATAAATGGCTGTAAGTATGCGCCATTAACTCATTGGACTTTTTTGATGCAGCATACAAGCTAACAGGATGATCAACATTATTATGAATAGAAAAAGGGTAATTGGTATTTGAACCGTAGACAGAGCTACTCGAAGCGAAAACCAGATGTTCAACATCATTGTGACGGCAACCTTCCAGAATATTCACAAAGCCGACAATATTGGTGTCAACATAAGCATGGGGGTTTTCAAGTGAGTAGCGTACCCCGGCTTGTGCAGCCAGGTTAACAACCCGGTTCGGTTTGTATTTTTCAAAAGCTTCAGCTACTGCTTCGCGATCTTCAAGATTAATTCGAACATCAGTAAAATTTTTATGTTTGGAAATTCGTGCCAGCCGGGCTTTTTTCAGTTCAACATCATAATAATCATTCAAATTATCAATGCCGATAACTTCATCACCTCTTTCGAGTAGTCGATGAGCCAATGTTGAACCAATAAAACCGGCTGCTCCGGTAATAAGTACTTTCATGCTTAAATTTAACTCCTGAAGGTAAACCCTGGATTACAAACGACCGTTAACACTTTCACGAGGTAGCAGACTTTTTGCATCATAAATAATACAGTTTTCTTTTCCTAATGCTCTTATTTTTTCCGGGCCCAGTTGTTTAAATTGTTTATGTGCAACCGCAACAATGATGGCATCATAAGTATTATCTTTTAGTTCCGGTATTGTTGTAATAGCGTATTCTTCCTGTGCCTCATTATGGTCCACCCATGGATCAAAAACATCAATATTGGCATTATACGTTTTTAATTCATCAATAATATCAACGACACGCGTATTCCGTAAGTCCGGGCAATCCTCCTTGAAAGCAAGCCCCAGCATTAATATACGTGAGTCAACAACCTGAATACGATTTTGCAACATGAGTTTGATAACCTGGTTTGTAATAAACAGCCCCATATTGTCATTAATACGTCGGCCTGCCAGTATTATTTCCGGGTTGTAACCCACTTCTTGTGCTTTGTGTGTCAGATAATAGGGGTCGACACTGATGCAGTGGCCACCAACCAGACCGGGGCGGAACGGTAGGAAATTCCATTTTGTTCCGGCTGCTTCAAGTACTTCCAGAGTATCAATATTCAGTTTATCAAAAATAATGGCTAACTCATTCATTAACGCAATGTTAATGTCTCGCTGTGTGTTTTCAATAACCTTGGCTGCTTCTGCAACTTTAATGCTGGATGCTTTATAGGTACCGGCAGTAATAATGGATTTATACAAATTATCAACATAATCAGCAATTTCTTCGGTTGACCCCGAAGTGACCTTGAGTATATTGGTAACACGGTGTTCCTTGTCGCCCGGGTTGATGCGTTCCGGGCTATAACCTAAATAAAAATCTTTATTCAAAGTCAGCCCAGATTCTTTTTCCAATATCGGCGCACATACATCTTCAGTGACACCGGGGTAAACAGTCGACTCATAAATGATAATATTGTTAGCAGAAATCACTTTACCAAGTAATTCGCTTGCTTTGACTAATGGCGTAAGATCGGGGTTTTTATGTTTATCAATAGGCGTAGGGACAGTGACAATGTAAACATCACAGGCTTTAATATCATCAACATTCGATGTATATGAAAGTTGTTTAGCCTTTGCAAGCAGTTCCGGTTCAACCTCCAGAGTGGAATCCGTCCCCTTTTGCAACTCAGTGACGCGTGGCTGGTTAATGTCAAACCCGATAGTCTGGTAGCTTTTTCCGAATTCAACAGCGAGAGGTAAGCCCACATAACCTAGACCGATAATACCTAAAACAGGTTTGGACGCCAGTGCCTGATTTGTCTGCATTTTATACATTTCCTGCAATAAATGAGTTATAAAGAAGACTGCAAAGTAGACGAAAATATTGCCTTTTTCCTTCATTTTTCAGCCAGTTGTTCATATTTTATAATGAAATACCTTATATTAAAACTATTATTAAATAATATTCATGTTTGCAGAATACCTTGAAATGAGCCCCGTGTTGAGGCCTGTATTAATGTTGGAATATCGCATTCATACTGGCCAGCCCTTTTTAATTTTTTCAGTGTATTTGACTGACTTATAGCGTGCAGACAGGCACCCGGAGCCAATCGGGGAACGGCCACCTTGCCGGAACCGTGCCACTGCCATGAAGTGCCAATGCAATATGACACAAATGATATTAATGTTTAAAATTTGTATCCAGGTAGGATAATATGCGTTCGACCGCATGGCCGTCTCCATAAGGATTGCTGGCCTCTGACATTTGAGCGTAAAGTGCTTTATTCAACAAAACTTCTTCAACACCGTTTACTATTTTTTCTTTATGTGTGCCAACAAGTTTGACCGTACCGGCTTTTACCGCTTCTGGTCGTTCGGTGACATCACGCATGACCAATACAGGTTTCCCAATCGACGGCCCTTCTTCCTGCACACCACCGGAGTCGGTTAATATCAGGTCAGCATTATCCATTAACCACACAAAGGTTGAATAATCAGTGGGTTCAATCAGCATGACATTGTCCAGCGAACTTAATAATTTATTCACCGGTTCCAGTACATTAGGGTTTAAATGAACAGGGTATACAAAGTCCCAGTCCAAATGGCCGGTTGCCAGTTCTTTTATCGCTTCGCAAATATCCATAAACCCCTGACCAAAGTTTTCTCTGCGATGGCCGGTTATTAAAATCATTTTACGGTTGTGGTCGGTTATTGCATTAAAAATTCCGGAGCCTAATTTTTTAGTCCAGTTTTCTTTGGGCAATGCGGCAACGCTTTGTCGTACTGTTAGCAGTGCATCTATCACCGTATTACCCGAAACCAGAATGTTTTTGTCCGGAATGTTTTCGTTTAGCAAATTAGTCCGGGATGTTTCTGTTGGAGCAAAATGGTATTTAGCCAGTTTGCCAACCAATGTTCTATTGGCTTCTTCCGGAAAGGGGGCATACAGATTATAAGTGCGCAAACCCGCTTCAACATGGCCAACGGGTATATGGGCATAAAAAGCAGCCAGTGTTGCAGCAAAGCAGGTTGTTGTATCACCATGAACTAAAACAAGGTCGGGTTTAACTTCTGTTAATACGTTACTTATTGCAATCAGAATATTTGAAGTGATTTCTTCAAGTGTTTGCTTGTGTTTCATAATATTAAGGTCATAATCAGGCTTAATATTAAAAATATCCAACACTTGATCCAGCATTTCCCGATGCTGGGCTGTGACACAAACGACAGATTCAAATGCATCATGTGTTTGTAACCCGAGTACAAG
>JALXDW010000291.1 GCA_027070385.1 Chromatiales bacterium | reverse complement strand
ACCATAAACAGAGGATAGCCTAATAAATATAATGGCTAATCCAATTTTCTAAAATTCCGGGTATATCCGTAAAAATCTTAGCGCGCGTAGAATACCACAAAAAAAAACCATTGGAAGATTTTCTGAAACTTATCGCTGAATATGTAAGAATTAAGCTTTTTCAGTTTGTATTAATAAAGATAGCCATTGTTCCTATAAAAAACGAATATTCGTGTTAGGCTTTGGGGAAAAACAGATAATTTGTAGGTTATGTCTCTAAAACTTTATATCCTGGATGATGATGAGCAATACGCAACCTTACTTTCAGAGGTTGCGTCCAATATTGGCTGGGATGTCATCACTGAACACAACCCGGTCAGCTTTTTACAAAACAAGATTGAAAAAGAAGGGGTACTCGTTCTTGACCTGAATATGCCTGAAATGGATGGCATTGAAGTTATTCGGGCATTAGCAGAAAAGCAACTGAAACTGCTGCTTATTCTTGTCAGCGGCTTTGATGCACGTGTATTACACTCCGCTCAACAGCTCGCAGAAGCACACCAGTTCAAGGTTCTTGCCAGTTTGACAAAACCCATGTCAATCCAGGAATTTGCAGAGACACTCAATACGATAAAACCCAAACTATTAAGCAAAAAAACAATAAAAACCACTCAAACCAGTAATACCGTGACAATGGCTGAACTTGATTTGGCCATCCATCACAACCAGTTACTGCTCCACTATCAGCCACAAATTGACATGCAAACAGGCAGCTTGCATGGTGTTGAAGCCTTGGTTCGCTGGCAGCACCCTGAACATGGCCTGATTTATCCCGACAAATTTATCAACCTCGCTGAACAAAGTGGTTTAATCGAACCTTTAACCGAAGAAGTCATTCGAATTGCTGTACAACAATCCCAGCAATGGAAAAAGGAAGGCATTAACCCTGACATATCCATTAATGTATCTGCCGAAAATATAACCAGCCTGAGTTTACCTGAACAGCTGAAAAAATTAACAGATCAACATGCTATCGACCCGGAAAAAATCACTCTGGAAATCACGGAAAGTGCTGTTATGGGTGATTTAACCTCATCACTTGATGTGCTCAACCGTTTAAGAATGAAAGGCTTTGCCCTGTCCATTGATGACTTTGGTACCGGTTATTCATCACTGACTCACTTATACAAAATGCCTTTTACAGAACTTAAAATTGATCAAAGTTTTGTCATGCACATCCTAGAAGACAGTGAAGCAATGGTCATCGTTAAAATATGTATTATGTTGGGGCAAATGCTGGGAATGAAATTGGTTGCGGAGGGTGTTGAAACGCAAGCAATCTGGGATGAATTAAAAATACTGGGGTGCGATATTGCACAAGGGTATTTTATGGCAAAACCCATGTCTGCTGAAACCCTTCTTCAATGGATAAACAACAACCAATAACAGGAAAGGGAATGCCTGATATCAATCATTCAACTTCAACCCGTCTCTTTCTGAGCTTAATAACCTCCCTCTTTTTTTTCTGCAATACGACCTTTGCAGAAAAAACCATCGTTATTAACACCGGCTTTAGCCACCCTATTAGCAATGATAACCAGACAGGATTTGGGGATAAAGTGTTGGGTGAGGCTTTCAATCGTATTGGTTACAAACTGGAAACAGTGCGCTTGCCTGCTGAAAGAGCCCTGATCAATGCTAACAACGGTATTGAGGATGGTGACCTTCTGCGAATTAATGGGCTGCAAAAAAAATACCCCAATCTGATTCAGGTTCCTGAAAAAATAATGGACATGGATGTTGTATTGTTTAGTAAAACCCTGCCGTCCTTCAAAATTACAGGCTGGGACAACATTGGTACACATTCAGTTTCGATTATTACAGGATGGAAAGTATTTGAAATAAATATGAATAAAAAAGCAAACCTGATTAAAACGGATAATGCTAAACAGATGTTTACTCTGGTCAGGAAAAACCGTGCAGATTTTGCTGGCTATGAACGCTGGGCCGGGCTGGGGTTTCTAAAGAAAAATAACATAACCGATATTACTTTACTGGAACCCCCCTTAATGAGTACTCCCCTCTATACTTATCTTCACAAAAAACATAAAAACCTTGTTCCGATTCTGGCAAAGCAAATAAAAGAAATGAAACAGGATGGCAGTATAAACAAAATGTTTAACACAATATTAAAACCACTTATACCCTGAACGATTATGTTTAATATTCAACCTGTCAAATCACCTCTGGCAAGACGCCTGATTATATATACAGTACTGTTTAGCACGGTTATCACACTGATAATAACCGCTCTGCAACTTTATCGTGATTATAAAGCCGATATTGATATGATCCACTATCAACTTGACCAAATCGAAACCATACATTTAAACAGTATTGCAGCGGCATTATGGACGTCGAACAAAAAATTGTTAAAAACAAATATTGAAGGCATTCTTAAAATACGAGATATGCAATATGTCGAGGTGACCGAGGATAATCAACTTTGGGTACAAGTAGGCAAAAAATCGGGGGGCAACACCATACAACGTAGCTACCCTGTTACTTATCAACACCGTAATCAGAATATTAAAATTGGACAACTTACCGTCATTGCCAGCTTAAAGGGTGTCTACCAACGACTCTATGACAAAATCGGGATTATTCTTGTTTCTAATGCCATCAAAACGTCGCTGGTTGCTATTTTTATCTATTTTCTTTTCCACCATCTGATTACCCGACACCTGACTCGTATTTCAGAATTTATCAAAACACATAATCTTCTGCTAACAAACAAATCGTTACAGCTCAACCGAAATGAAAAAACGGCCGATGAATTTGACACTCTGGTCGACTCAATCAATGAAATGCACATTCGTTTCTGTGAACAGGTTGAACAACTCAACCAACAGAGACAATACCTTGCTCAAACGCTTGACAGCATTGGTGATGCGGTCATCACAACCGATATCGATGGGAATATCAGCCGTATGAACCCGGTTGCTGAAAAGCTTACCGGTTGGCTAATTAACGAAGCCTACGGCAAATCTGTAAAAACAGTGTTTCAGGTTATTGATGCAACAACACAAAAACCGCTGACCAATCCCATTGATAAGGTCATGGCAAAAGGAGAAACAATCTATCTCAGCAACCATACTATACTTGTCGCAAAAGATGGAAAACAACATCAAATCTCTGACTCAGCTGCTCCGATAAAAGATGGTGAACATATATTAGGTATGGTGCTTGTTTTTAACGATGTGAGTGAACAATATAAATTACGACAAGCCATCGCTGAAAGTGAACAAAAATATCAGGCACTGACTACGATTGCCCCTGTTGGTATTTACTATACTGACCAACAAGGACAATGCTTGTATGTTAATGAAAAATGGACTGAAATCACCGGCATCTCATCACAAGATGCACTTGGAGATGGCTGGGTAAAAGCATTGCACCCGGATGATCGGCAGAATGTTTTTAAGCAGTGGAAAAAATTAACCACGGAGAATATTCCTTTCAAATGTGAATATCGCTTTTTAAAAGACGGCGTTGCCTGCTGGGTTTTGGGACAAGCACAGGCAAATAAAAATGATACTGGAGAAATCATTGGTTATGTTGGAACCATTACAGACATAACAGAACGTAAAGATGCAGAAGCAGCTGTCAGCATAAGCGAACAACGCCTTGCCGAAGCTCAACGTATGACACACATTGGCTACTGGGAACTGGATCTGACCAGCTATTTATTAAAATGGTCTGATGAAACTTTCCGTATATTTGAAATAGACAAGAACAGCTTTAAACCCGACTATGAAGCCTTTATTAACCTGATACATCCTGACGACCGTGAAAAAGTAAATATCGCCTATAATGAATCTGTCAAAAATCAAACACCGTTTATGATTACCCACCGTTTGATAATGCCGGATGGCAGAATCAAGTATGTCGAAGAACGTTGCCAAACATTTTATAATGAAAAAGGGGAAGCCACGCGATCAACCGGCACTGTTCAGGATATAACTCAACAAGTTCATATGGAAGAAACGCTGCGGCGCAGCCAAAAAATGGATGCCTTGGGAAAACTTACCGGTGGTATTGCACATGATTATAACAATATGTTGGGCGTTATTCTTGGCTACGCTGAATTACTGGAAAACACTCTGGCTGACCAACCCAATCTGGCCAAATATGCCAATGAAATTCACCGTGCAGGTGAACGAGGTCGAAAACTGACTAAAAAACTACTGTCCTTTGCACGACAAAAATCAGCCGATACAAAAATTATTAACATAAACACTTTACTCGAAGATGAAGTCAATATACTGAAAAAGAGTCTGACTGCCCGCATACAACTTCACTATGATCTTGCCGAAAACCTGTGGCCAATTATCATTGATCCGGATGAATTGGAAGACACCATTCTTAATCTTTGTATTAACGCCATGCATGCCATTGAAGGAAACGGAATACTCACTATTGAAACACATAATGAAAAAATTAATTCGGTCGATGCATATCTATTAAAACTTGAACCCGGTGACTATGTCTCATTAAGCTTCACTGATACGGGCAGTGGAATGAGTCCTGAAATAAAACAGAAAATATTTGATCCTTTCTTCACAACAAAAGGTCAACGAGGTACCGGACTTGGACTTAGTCAGGTATACGGATTTATGCAACGTAGTAATGGAGCCATTAACGTTTATTCAGAACCCGGTCATGGCAGTCGATTTATTCTTTACTTCCCCAAAGCAAACAACGCAACAACTTCAAAAGCTGATAATCAAAATAGTCAGCCCCCCATAAAAATACAAACCACTGCAACCTTGTTGGTTGTTGATGATGAAGACTCGGTATTAAAGTTAACCCGCACCATGCTGGAATTACATAATTTCAAAGTGTTAACCGCTAATGATGGAATACAGGCTATCAATATCCTTAAACAAGAACCTGTCGATCTGGTTATTACTGATGTCATTATGCCCAATATGGATGGTTATCAACTGGCAACCTATATACACAAACATTATCCAGATATAAAAATTCAAATAGTCAGCGGTTTTGCAGATAACAGACACAACATTGAAACAGATCATGAACTGGAAAAAAATATCCTTTATAAACCTTACAGTTCAGATGCATTACTTATGAAAATAGATGCTCTTCTAAGTGAAAGCCGCCAACGAAAAAATGAAAAACTTCCGGTTAAAAAAACAATCATGTTTGTCGATGATGAAGATGATATCCGTGAATTATTCAAACTGAATCTTCAAAGACTGGGTTATAAAACAATTTCCGCCAGCAGCGGAGATGAGGCGCTGAAATATTACCAACAATCACTTAATGATAACAACAGAATAGATGCTGTCATACTTGATTTGTCTATTCCCGGTAGCCTAAGTGGAAAAGAGATTGCAAAACAAATGCGAGAAATAAACCCTAATGTAAAACTGATTGTTTCCAGTGGTCTTTCAAACGCAGATGAAATGCTTAACTACCGGCAACACGGTTTTGATGCTGCCA
>JALXDW010000290.1 GCA_027070385.1 Chromatiales bacterium | reverse complement strand
ATATTATTTTAAGCCGTGATACCAAAATAACCGCCATTGACAGTATTATAAAAATCTCTGAAAGCAACCGCCAAAAAAAACAGAAATTACTCGACAAATACACTCAACAAGCCGGTAATTTTGAACGTAAAAGCAAAAAAGTACCCGAATCTATTCTGAAAAACATTGAAAAAATAAAAAAACAAATCAAGGAAACGGATGATTTTATTGAAAATCAGAAACAGGAAAAACTGGCTATTTTTAAAAAATATGAAGCGGATATTGCCCGCTTTAAAGAATTAAAATCCCTTAAACCACGCTAGGCCGGTTGATTTTCATCGGCTGCTTGCTATTAGCGATTATTTAAACGCCAAACCAATCACATGCCAATGTTCGGGCCAGTTTTCCAATGGTGAATATTGAAACCGGCTGCGTACATACTGGCTAATATGCCCTTCAGCCAGACTTAACATCATGTTCGCCAAAGCCTGTACTGAAATACCCAGCTTAAATTCAGCATTCATTTCACCTTCACGCAAGACCTGTTTAAGTTGTGTTTCAAAACGCTCAAAAAATTTTATAATTCGCAAACGCAGCCGTTCGGTTTCACCGGTGAGTGCTTCACCGGTAAGCAAGCGCGTCATCCCGGCATTTTTTTCTGCAAATGTCAGCAATAACTTTAATATCTGTTCACAGCGCACCAACGATGACTTTTCTTCAGCTAAAATACGATTGATCAACCCGAAGATAGAGTCTTCAATAAATTCAATCAGGCCTTCAAACATGCGTGCCTTACTGGGAAAGTGACGATATAGCGCAGCTTCAGAGACACCCACGGCTTTGGCCAGACCGGCAGTTGTAATCCGTTCACCCGGACTTTCTTCTAATTGCCGAGCCAATGCTTCCAGTATTTGCTGCCGGCGGGACGGTTTATCTGAACGCGCTTTTCGTGGTTGGGAAGTTGATTCTGAATACGTCATTACGGATTAACCTCGGATAAGTGTGCCTACACCTTCATCTGTTAATAATTCAAGTAATACGGCATGTTCAACCCTGCCGTCAATAATTTGTGCCGTTTTTACACCGCTACGAACCGCATCCAGGGCGCAATTAATTTTCGGCAACATACCACCGTGAATGGTGCCGTTATCTATCAACGCCTGTACTTGCTGCGCCTTTAAACCCGTTAGCAGTTTACCGTCATCATCTAAAACACCGGCCGTATTGGTCAGTAGAATTAACTTTTCAGCCTGTAAAGCTTCTGCTAATTTTCCGGCTACCAAATCGGCATTAATATTATAAGATTGCCCATCGTTCCCCACACCCACCGGTGCAATAACAGGAATAAAATGAGCCTTATCGAGCATTTGTACGATTGAAACATCAATGCTGTCCACCACACCCACATGACCGATGTCGACAATTTCAGAAGCATTCATTTCGGAATTGGTTTCATCAAACTGGATTTTTTTCGCGTGTATCAACCCACCGTCTTTACCGCTTAATCCCACCGCCTTACCACCATGCCGGTTGATCATTGAAACAATTTCCTTGTTCACCAGACCACCGAGTACCATCTCAACCACATCCATGGTTTCACTATCGGTCACTCGCATCCCGTGAACAAACTGACTCTGCTTGCCAATTTTGTCCAGTAAGGCACCAATTTGTGGACCACCACCGTGTACAACCACTGGGTTCATACCGACCAGCTTCATCAAAACAATGTCGCGCGCAAAGGACTGTTTAAGTGATTCGTCTGTCATTGCGTTGCCACCGTACTTAATGACCATGGTCTTACCCTGGAAACGTTGAATATACGGCAGCGACGTATTTAATACATGTGCAATGTTTTTTGCTTGGTCGGTTGAAAGGCTCATATCTTTAGTTAGTTAATGTTCACTTCGTTAATAATGAAGTAATGGTAACTGAGGAGGAATGGAATGACAATAGAAAGGAAAAAATCATTAACCGCGGTGGAGAGTCCTTTGTGATACCATCGCGGTTAAATATTCATTCAGAAAGGTAATACTAACGTTTCATCAACCGAGTGCAGCACCTGCTTAAACTTGGCCTGTACTTTTTCCATTGCCTCTTTAGTCTGACCTTCAAAACGCAAGACTAAGCAGGGAGTGGTATTCGATGCTCGCACCAACCCCCAGCCATCCGCGTAGTCAACCCGGATACCGTCTATCATCGTCACATTAGCTTCACCAAAATCGGCCGTATCGAGTAACTTTTCAATAAAAGCATGATGCGCACCTTCACGCATTTTAATCTGTAATTCAGGTGTATTAACTGAATCAGGCAGACTGGCAAAGACAACTCGCGGTTGCCGAACATCAGCCGCCAGTATTTCCAGCAAGCGTGCACCACTGTACAGGCCATCATCAAAACCATACCAACGTTCTTTAAAGAAAATATGGCCACTCATTTCACCCGCAAGCAATGCACCCGACTGTTTCATTTTTGACTTTATTAATGAATGGCCGGTTTTCCACATTAAAGGCTCACCACCTTTTTCCCAAATGGCTTTGGTTAAATTGCTGGTGCATTTAATATCGAAAATAATCTGTGCTCCCTGGTTTCGTGACAGCACATCTTCAGCAAATAGCATCAACAAACGATCTGGCCAAATAATGTTACCATCGGAACTGACTACTCCGAGGCGATCACCATCACCATCAAAAGCCATTCCCAGATCAGCTTTATGCACTTTTACGGCTTCAATCAGATCTACCAGGTTTTTCGGCTGGCTGGGATCCGGGTGATGGTTTGGAAATTTACCATCAATGTCGCAATACAGTTCAATCACTTCACATCCCATGGCACGGTATAATCGTGGAGCAACACCACCCGCGACACCGTTGCCACAATCAA
Source organism: Chromatiales bacterium (assembly GCA_027070385.1). Taxonomy (GTDB): domain Bacteria; phylum Pseudomonadota; class Gammaproteobacteria; order UBA6429; family Thiohalophilaceae; genus SZUA-37. Next base: position 2,649 of record JALXDW010000290.1, on the reverse strand, counting down.
CCACTACCTTTAATGAACGTTTTGGTTTAACGTCAGAAACAATGCGATTAATGTATTTTTCCAGCATTGGCACTGTTGAATAATTTCCTGTACCGGTCACATAGTCACTGAGCTCAATGCGTTTTCTTAATACTTGAATACTGTCTTCCGACAAGGTTTCACCGGCTAATACCATTTTAAAACCGTTATAATCAGGTGGGTTATGGCTGCCGGTTAACATCACACCTGACCCCTTGGTCAACTCATGTGCTGAAAAATAAAGCAGTGGCGTGGGCACCATACCCACGTCAATCACATCAATACCGGTAGATAAAATACCTTTTACCAAAGCCTGACCCAATTCCGGCCCCGATAAACGTCCGTCTCGGGCAAAAGCAATACTGCTGACACCGCGACTGGACGCTTCACTACCAAGTGCTTTACCAATCAGTTCTGCATAATTAGCCGTTAAGCTGACACCCACAATACCGCGAATATCATAGGCTTTAAAAATTTCAGGTGGTGGAATGGGTGACATTTCTTTATTCATCGAAGCCTCTGCTGTTTCCTGAATAGATTGCTTCAGGCTTTGACTGCTTTTTTGACTGGCGGCCAAACGTTGTTGTTCTACTTGCTGCATGGCCTGTTCATCGAGTTCTTCAACTTGCATGGACGCACTTGATGCGTACATGGCCGCTGAATCAAATTCCATCTCCATGCTCGGTGCCACGGTACTATCAAGCTCACCATCACGTTCCCGATCACGATTCTGATTTAACAGTACATCATTTAAGCGTTTGGCAGCATCTTTAAATTCTTTCATTTCCATTTTATACTGGTATTTTTTTTCCCCGCGCAATGTACTCACCACTAACCCGACCAGATTATCAATGTCGGAGGTTAAAGCGCGGCTTAATGAACGCCAGGACAAGTAAATAATAACAGCAAAAATACCCACACCCATTAATAATAAAAGATAAGTCAGTAACCGATCATATTGGGTATTAATACTTGCCCCCGGCCAGATACGAATTTCCCATTGCGTACCGGGTATATTGTATTTACGAGGCGTTTCATTGATACGCAGTGCAGCATCCCCGGCTCGACCAATCAGCAATGATTTATGTCCTTGCCCGGCTATTTGATAAAGCTCCACATAGTCAATCAGGTTACTCAACTTTAACCACTTGTTAAGCATATTCACATTAACAACCAGTTGAACGTGGCCAACAACATTGGTTTTTTCTTTATTTAAGACCGGGTGAACAAAATCAATGTGCTGCTGTGCCGTACCAAAAACATGTGTTTCAACACCGGGGGGACGTTTCGTTTCACGTGAACGATTAAACATATCCACACAAGCAAAACCAATATGTGGTGTGGTTTGCTTTGTTGGTCGCAAGTTGCCTTCTTTCAAAAATCTTAATCGTAAAGCATTCGGAAATAAACCAACAAGTTGTGTTTGCCGGCTAACAATTTTTTCAGCATTACCCGATAAAATTATTTCACGGGTTAAAGGGTCTTTAGCGATGGCAGCCAGTCCTTCTGTATAACTGGCAATGGATAACGTTAAATGACTGGCAAACTGGTCTGCCACACTACGCTCGATGGTAGTACTCTGGTTGTCAATAATATTCAGTGTATTCCAACGCATAATATAAAGCATAACCACAAATGTGGCACTGAATAATATAAAAGAAAGCAGTGAAATCGTATTAAGAGTTAGCCCACCTTTTTTTATCGTGCCACCTTTTTTACGACGCTTCGATGTGCGTAGCGGTTTATCCTGTTTTGCCATAACTGTTACAACCTTGTTCCCTTAATTTATTATTAATTTAGCCACGACCGGTATGGCCAAAACCACCTTCTGCGCGTTCACTTTCATCAAACTCTGTCACAACATCAAACTCGGCTTGTACGACCGGAACAAACACCAGTTGAGCAATACGATCCCCGATATCTATTTTGAAAGAGTCACTGCCTCTGTTCCAGCAGGAAACAAATAACTGCCCCTGATAATCGGAATCAATTAAACCAACAAGATTCCCCAGCACAATACCATGCTTATGCCCCAGGCCTGAGCGAGGCAGAATCATAGCCGCAAGCGACGGGTCTCCAATGTGAATGGCCATGCCAGTTGGAAGAAGGTGGGTCTCACCCGGGTGGATGGTTAACGCTTCATCCAGACAGGCACGTAAGTCGATTCCCGCTGAACCTTCAGTAGCATAGTTCGGCATGTCAATTTCCTTGCCCAAGCGCGTATCCAGTATTTTTAATTCAATTTTTTGCATCACAACCCTTTCCCAGTCAATACTTCAGCATGACTCATTATTTTTTAGTTATCATTTTTTATCCTGACTCTTGGCCTTTAACTGAACAACATTTTTTATTTTACGCTGTTCTTTATTGAGTCTACCTGACTGAATCGCATCATCATACTGTGAAGCAATCAACGCAACCAACTCTCTCGCCAACCGTGTTTTACTGGAAACGCCCAATGCCAACTCACCACCTTGCCAAAATAATGTAAGGGCGTTGTCGTCGCTGCCAAAGGTACCATTCGTTTGAGTGGCCGCATGACCCACCCAGTTAGCCGCAATCATATCCACACCTTTGTCTTTTAACTTTTGCCGTGCATGTTTTTCAAGCTGTTCGGTTTCAGCAGCAAAG
>JALXDW010000289.1 GCA_027070385.1 Chromatiales bacterium | reverse complement strand
TATAAAATCGGATGGTTAACAGAGCGGCATTCTGCTTTTCACTGGGTTAGCACATCTACCCCGGCAAAAATATTAAGACAGCAGATTGAAGGTTTTGGTGGTCACGCCACCTTATTCCGTAATGCGAAGCCAACAGATGCTGTTTTCCATCCATTGCCAGATACCCTGTTTGCATTGCATAAAAATATAAAGAAAGCCTTTGATCCGAAAAATATTTTAAACCGTAATAAAATGTATCGCTTTAACTAGAATTTATGCAAACAAATATTATCAAAAATTTACTCAACCCGGCATTAACAGACGAAGCGGATAAAATTCTGCGTAGCTGTGTCCATTGTGGATTTTGTACCGCAACCTGCCCGACCTATCAGATTTTTTCAGATGAACTCGATGGCCCACGAGGACGTATTTATTTAATAAAACAAATGCTCGAAGGCCAGCCAGCCACAAAAAAAACATTGACCCATCTGGATCGTTGTCTGAGTTGTCGCAGCTGTGAAACCACTTGTCCATCTGCTGTGCAATACAGTCGTTTGCTGGATATTGGCAAGTACCTTGCAGAGAAACAGATTAAGCGATCTTTTTTAAGTAACCTTGCTCGCAAGAGCCTGTTGTCATTATTACTCAGTAAAAAACTGTTTCACTTGACCATAACAGCGATACAACCTTTTAAGAGCCTGTTACCCAAATCCATCGAACCCAAAGTTGCGATCGCCTCAACTAAGTTAAACTGGCCAATCGAAAAACACCGCAGAAAAGTCTTGCTTCTGACAGGCTGCGTACAAAATACACTGGCACCTGTTATCGACAAACAACTGGCGCATTTGCTAAACCACTGTGCTATTCAGACCATACCAATACAAGGCTGTTGTGGCGCACTCCCACAACACTTGTCTGCAGAAGATAAAGCAACGCTTATTTTCAAAAAAAATATTGATCAATGGACAAAATATATCGATCAAGGCATTGAAGCCATTATTATGTCGTCCTCAGGCTGCGGGGCAACATTAAAACAATATCAAAGCTACCTGCAATATGATAAAGCTTATCGGAACAAGGCAAAAGTGTTTACAAATCTGGTTGTTGACCCTGTTGAAATTCTTGAAAAAGAAACGGCCTTTTTATCCCAGAAAAAAATACCCCATTCTGATTTAACAATGGCTTTTCATGCTCCTTGCACATTACAGCATGGACTGGGTGTTCACACCAAAGTCGAAAATTTGTTAACCACACTGGGGTATAAACTGGTTCCTGTTAAGGATGCACATTTATGTTGTGGTTCAGCAGGGAGTTATTCTATTTTTCACCCTAAAATAGCAAAACATTTACTCACAAACAAAATAGCAGAACTGCAAGCGGGTCAGGCTGCTATTCTGGCAACATCCAATATTGGCTGTTTAACACACCTTAACTCACAGGCACAACAACCGGTTAAACACTGGCTGAGTGTTGTTTATGAAAACCTGAAAGATTAACTTGCAGCAACTTTTCCAGGGCGGGCTATACTGATTATTTTTAATACTAATAAAATCAGAAACAACCATTGACTGACACTGGCAACGGTATACCAAATCGCATTTTTTGAATGCAATACTTCAAACGACTTAACAAATAATACTTCACAGGCACCATTGCCGGTATCGGTTCGAACGGTACTGGATATTCGTCGCCAATCAGGATTGCTTCGTGGTGAATAATTAACCAACAGTCCTTTTATATGAATTTGATCGCCAATTTTCACCTTGCGTATTGCATGGCGAACAACAGCGTCGTCTGATAATAAATGATTGTTGGATATTTTATTATGGTCAAAAACCGTCATATAAGGGTATTGGAAATAACAGGTAAAATCACCACTACTGAATTTCACTTTATGATAATCGCTACTGGCAACATTCTCTCCCCAGATAACACATATATCTTTTATATCCACCGAGGCATCGGTGTGCATAATATCAGCCCAGCTATTAATGTTATTTTTGGTAACCACCAGGCCCCATAATTCATATTCAGCAACCGGTTCAATATCGTAAGTTTCATTTCGATAGAAAAAAGAAAAGGGACGTTTATTTATTTTCTTTTGTACAGGATCACGAAAACTGGACTTTAATATCGCAGAGGTATCCGGCAATGAGCTTTCCTGCCACATTGCCAGAAAATAAAACAGAATACTCAGAAGAATTCCAATACTTAATAAACGTTGCACAACAGAAACGTTACCGTACTGATTTTGTATAACAACAGAAGAGTGACGTTTGGCAGGAGTGGTAATTGAATTCACCTTTGTATAGGCAACGCCACAGGCCGGGCACTGCCAGTCCGGCACTGTTTCAAGCTGTTTTCGCTTATAATGGCATTTGGGACAAATCATTCAATATTATGATTGGCCACCACCCAGGCAAGGTGGTGACATTGGTGCTGTACCAAAAGCATCGAGCCATTCCGACTTGGTATAGGTGTGCAAGGCAAGCGCGTGTATCTTGTTCTGAAGTTCATCTTCAAGAATTTTATTGACCATGCGATGACGTGCCAACAAAGGCTTACCGGCAAAAGCCTCCGACACCAGCACAACCTTAAAATGAGATTCTGAACCAGCCGGAACATTATGTTGACTGCTTTCATTAATAACATCCATATGCAATGCATCAATTCCGTTTGCCAATTTTGTTTCTATGTCTGTTGCAATACTCATATTTTATGGAATACCTGTCGTAAAAATAACGCTTTAATTGTCCTGATAAAATCGCATCCCCATTAAATATTCATAATTATTATAATAGCGGTAAACAATCTCACCTTTCGCCTGAATGACCTTCACTTTTCCCTGAGGTGCAATATTCATGGTGACAGTTAAAATATCACCAACTGTCTTCGGGTTATTGGATGAAAAACAAACACCATCCAGAGAAAAATCAACTACTTTCATGGTTGTTTTTTCTCCTGAAAAACTACTCACTCTGACGGGGCGACCAAGCGGTATTCGGCGATGTTTACGTTTTTCTGTGATCATATTGCAATTCTCCCTGAATAAAACAATGAAATAACCCTTATCTTGTTATTCTCTAGCTCATTAAACGCAGCTATTTAAGAATAACAAGCGATTGCAATATTACATCAAAGTAGCGGGCTATTGTGCAAGTTTTTACGGCTAAAACAGAAAAATCATGATTCCAGTGTTGTATCTATCAATGCCCGATGCCCATAAAGTTATCAATACTTGCCTGTTTTATCGGATTAACTGAAATTCCTTTATAATCTTACGGCTATTATCATAATCCTTGTCCACTGCTTTATGGATCCCTGTCATGCCGGCTTTTTTTAAAATAGCTTTACCTTCCACAGAGTCATTTAAACTCAACATGGCTTTTTGAATGGATAAGCGAAGATCATCGCTCATTGATGGGTTCACTGCCCAGGGAATATGTGGCAAGGGTTTGCTTTTAGATATCACCTTTAACTCTGAAACATTCACCCCTTTCTTTTTAAGTATAGGTATTTTTAAACCAACATCACCAATACCCGCAGCATCTGCTTGTTTAATATACGTTGCTATGGTTGCATTAGGCGGATTCTTTGCAAACCGGGTGGTATAATTGTTTTTTGTTAAACCGGCACGGTATAACATGACAGCATTAACAATATAAGCAACAAAGGCTTTCTTGCCACCACCGAATAAAATGGTATGGCCATCAAGATCTTTCAGTGATTTAATACCACCGTCTGTTCTAACAATTAAAACACTGCGAATGGTTTTTTCCCCAAACTCTTCATTTTGAGCTATCACTTGATAACCCAGTTTTTGATGTGATTCGATATAATGTAATTGATTGTAATGCACAATATCGTATTTACCCTGCATAACATTACGCCAGAAAACCGGAAAATTCTTTGCGGTAACGAGCTTGATGTTTTTACCTGTTTTAGTCGACAGATATCTAGCCATTGGTGTGAACATTTTAATGGTCACCTTTGCATTACGGCGAGGGAAAATACCCATTGTCAGGACATCAGTGGCCGCCAGCGTCAATGTCGGCCATAATTCAACCGCGAACAGAATAATCAGACTATAGAATCGTTTTTTCATCATCATTCCGGAATTCCATTTTATTGATGGTTTAAGGGTTATGGAGCCGTTTAACCAGGCTTGCATCAGCCTTGGTCTTTTCGTTATCGACATTTAGTATCCATTATTTAGCCGTAATTGAAACAAATATAGATTTTTGTCCTTAATTTACAATTCATTACATAACCACATGCTGGCTTTATCAGCCCACTTATGTATCAGGCACAAAAAAGCGGCTACGGATATAAATCAAGGTAGCCGCTTTTAATAGTAGGAGCTAATCGTTAATTTGCAAACTGTGTTAACAATTTATTCATTCTTGAAACAAACCCGGATGGATCATCGAGTTGCCCACCTTCACTCAGCAATGCTTGCTCAAACAAAGTCAGTGTTAAATCATTAAATTGCTCCGACTTTGAATCGTCTTCCAGTATTTTAACCAATGGATGCTCCGGGTTAATTTCCAGAATAGGTTCAACCGTCGGGACGCTATGCCCTGCTTGCTTGAGAATTTTTTGCATACTCACAGCCATATCCTGCTCTTCAACCACCAAGCAGGCCGGTGATTCGGTTAAGCGGTGAGATACTCGTACTTCCTTTACTTTACCATCAAGTGCGTCTTTCATTTTAGCCACAAGTGCTTTAAATTCTTTCTCAACTTTTTCGGCTTTTTTCTTGTCCTCTTTATCTTCAAGCTCACCTAAATCGAGTTCACCCTTCGCAACGGATACCAGTTTCTTACCTTCGAACTCATTGAAATAAGACATCATCCATTCATCAACACGATCAAACATAAGCAATACTTCAATGCCTTTCTTCTTGAAAAATTCAAGGTGTGGGCTGTTTTTTGCTGCGGTGTAACTTTCAGCGGTAATATAATAAATTTTGTCCTGTCCCTCTTTCATTCGAGCGATGTAATCTTCCAGCGATACATTTTGAATATCAGAATCATTATTGCTGGAAGCAAAACGCAGTAATTTGGCTATTTTGTCTTTATTAGCAAAGTCTTCAGCCATTCCTTCTTTTAGCACATTACCAAATTCTCCCCAGAAGGTAGCGTATTTCTCCGGATCATCCTTGGCTATTTTACTGAGTGCAGCCAGGATCTTTTTAACCGAACCAGCTTTAATTGCATCGATCTGTTTGTTCTTCTGCAAAATTTCACGTGAGACATTCAGTGGTAAATCATCAGAGTCCACGATACCTTTTACAAAACGCAGATAAGTCGGCATTAATTGCTCTGCATCATCCATAATAAAGACACGCTTAACATAAAGTTTTATACCGGTTTGTTTTTCACGGTCATACAAGTCAAACGGTGCGCGTTTGGGGATATAAAATAATGTGGTATAGGACTGAGTACCTTCTACCTGGTTATGCAACCAGTACAATGGGTCTTCAAAATCATAGGCGATACTTTTATAAAATTCCTTATACTCATCGTCACTGATA
>JALXDW010000288.1 GCA_027070385.1 Chromatiales bacterium | reverse complement strand
TCCTCAATCTGGCCGATAAACACCGGTAACTGATATGCCAAATAACTTATTTTCGAGGCAGGCAATGATTGATATCAAACATTTACTGGCATTTGATGACTTTAAAGATCTGGACGATGTTGCACTTGTTGATATATCGAATAATGCCGAGTCGATAAATTATCAGGTGAATGATCGCATCATTGCCGAAAAAGAAGCTAAAAATACTTTATATCTGGTTCGCGGTGCATTTGATATCCAGACCAGCGGCGGGGTGCATCAATCTATGAGTGCTGAAACTGAACGTGCACAGCACCCTGTATTCACCAGTCATGCAGCTGGCCTGTATGCACGCTGTATTTTGCCAACTCACGTTATTCAAATTGAAAAAAGTATTATTGATAAATACGGTATACGACATCAGCGCGATAAAGATAACCTCGATTATGATGATTTTGAAACCTTGGTGGCAGGCAACGCTAACCTGAAACTGGTTCAGGACATTACGCAGTTGTTTAAAAGCAATGCTGTCACTCTACCAAGTCTGCCTGAGATCGCATTACATATTAATGCCGAACTCAATAATTCAAATCTTGGTACCACCCGACTCGCCCAGATAATACAAATGGATCCCATTATCACCGCAAGAATTGTTCAGGTTGCCAACAGCGCAATGTATGGTAGTGGGCAAAAGATAGATTCCATTCAAACCGCCATTGCGCGTATTGGGCTGGACAGTATCCGCAATATTGTCATGGGCGTGGTACTCCGGGATTTATTTATGCCGAACACCGAACTGGTGGTCAATAAAATGACTCAATTTTATGAACATAGTATTCGTACCGGTGTTATTTGTTATGAACTGGCAAAGCAGGTGCCTGGTTTTCAACCTGAACGTGCCTTTTTATTTGGCTTGCTCCACGATATTGGCATTATACCTATACTGGTTGTTGCAGATACACGTGATGATTTGGCCCACAAAGCCGGTAACCTGGAAATTGTTATTGACCAACTTAAAAGTTATATTGGCGGCATGGTGCTACAACAATGGAAATTTGACAAAGAACTCATTGAAAGTGCCAAACATGCCTATCACTGGGAGCGTCATGTTGATAAAGCCGACTATTGTGACCTGGTTCAAGTTGCACTGAAACATTCTCACTTACTAGGTGGGGATAAAATAGGGGGGCCGGAACTCTTCGACCTGGCTGCGTTCAAACGCTTGGGACTGGAGGATATTAATATGGTTGATAATATTAAAACATTAAAAAGAATCAGTATTCGTATCAGTGAATTAATTAAAATGATATGCAAAGCGGATTAACCATATGGTCAAGGTTTACAACGCCCAAAATATTACCGAAGCGCAAATTGTAAAAGGCTTGTTAGAATCCAATAATATTACTGCTTTCGTTAATGGTTTTTACTTGCAAGGCGGCATTGGTGAAATGGCTCCCACCGATTTTGCAGCTGTGTCGGTCGATGACAGTGATGTCGAAGCTGCACTGAATATTATTAGCAACTATGAAAACAATCATTGATAATATACAACGTATTAGAAGTCTATATCATAATCAATCGTTAGCGGAGCATGATCCGAAAACCAGCTGTCTTTATAAACATGAGCACTTTTCACCTTGTCTTTCAAACCGGGTGAAATAATATGATAATCAATCCGCCAACCAACATTATTGGCTCGAGCATTACCACGATTTGACCACCAGGTATATTCACCGGCATTCGGATTAACAACACGGAAGGCATCTACATAGCCCACCTCATCAAACAGTTTGTCACACCAGGCATGTTCTTCCGGAGTACAACCGGAATTTTTTTGATTACTCTTCCAATTTTTAATATCAATTTCCTTATGCACGGTATTAAAATCACCACAAATAATATACTCACGGTGTTTGCGTCTTTTTGCCTTTAAATCTTCAAGCAATAAATCCATAAACTTTAATTTATTAGCATGACGTTCTTCACTCGACGAACCCGATGGCAAATACAACGAAGCGATACTCAATTTACCAAAATCAGCCTGAATATAACGTCCTTCTGTATCAGCATGATCCCAACCCAAACCTTTTATCACCTTGTCAGGTTCTTTTCTGGTATAAATGGCAACACCACTATAACCTTTTTTTTCGGCATCAAAAAAATAACGGTAATAACCTTCAGGTTTAAACACATCGTCATCTAACTGGTGTTCTTGTGCTTTGGTTTCCTGGATGCAAACCACGTCTGCATTCTGTTTTTTCATCCAGTCAAAGAAGCCTTTTTTGGCCGCAGCGCGGATACCATTCAAATTGGCACTGATTACTCTCATTGTTATTTCTTTACCTTGTTAAAAATTGCTGCCCAACAAATACAATAGTTCGCTATAATACACCGGTTTTTACTTTTCTACGAATCACAACCTGAATAAAATAGGCTGTCTATTATGCAAAATTACCAGAAAGAATTTATTGAATTCGCACTGTCAAGCAATGTACTCCGTTTTGGTGAGTTCACCCTGAAATCTGGTCGGATAAGCCCCTATTTTTTTAATGCCGGTCTTTTTAATACTGGTGAAGCACTGGCAAAGTTAGGTAAATACTATGCACAGGCTCTCAAAGACAGCCATATTGAATTTGATGTTTTATTTGGCCCTGCTTATAAAGGGATACCTCTGGCAAGCAGCTGTGCTATTTCACTGTCCAACGAGTACAATATGAATATGCCTTACAGCTTTAATCGTAAGGAAGCCAAAGATCACGGCGAAGGGGGTAATATCGTTGGTGCGCCGCTCAACGGCAAAGTACTGATTATTGATGATGTCATCACAGCAGGAACGGCTATTCGTGAAGCGATGGATATTATATCTAATGCCGGTGCCCAGGCTGCCGGGGTTTTGATTGCACTGAATCGTCAGGAAAAAGGTAAGGGTGAATTATCGGCTATACAGGAAGTCGAACAACAATATGATATTCCGGTTGTCAGTATAATCAAACTGACTGATCTGATTGAATACATAAAGGACAAGCCAGACTTTAAACAATACCTCGCCAGTGTCGAGGCATATCGTCAACAATACGGTATTGCTTAAAATATTATGGTGAACACTGTTGCCGTGCAACTGCAGCATTCATGACAGATTTTTTAATCCCAAACGAATCCAGAACCTGTCCGTCCTTATCTATAAAGCGAGCGGTTAATTGATTGCCGACAATATCAAAGACCATAGAACCACTGGCACCCAAGGAAACCGGCATGGCAGGATGGTTCAAATCACCTTGATCCAATTTTGCCGAAGATCCCAAAGTGATATAAACAGTGCCTGAATATGCACCTAACCCTTTGGCTGCTTTTTTGTAGGTTAAACCTTTTTGTTGTTGCCGGATTTCCAGCAAGTTTACATCGCCTTGCGGCAGACCATCCTGAATGTATCGGGTACTAAAGGTATCCGAAAAACCATAGTGACAACTCATAAACCAGGAACGCTCGTACATATGACTGTGGCCGGATACAACCACATCAACCGCGGCTTGCTCCAGAACCGGTAGCACATATTGGCGCACATTACGCATCCGCCCTCGACTGTCAGCAAGGTTATCCGAATCATGCGAACCTTTTGTATAAGGTGGATGATGAAAAGCAACAACCCGCCATTTTGCTTTGGTTTGTGCCAAATCTTTTTTTAACCAGCGTAACATTTTGCTGTTTTTTTGAATTCGGCTGGACTGGGTATCCAGAATAATCACATGTAATTCGCCATAATCAAAGCTGTAATATTTTTCAGTGTTTGATGCAACACCACCTGCTTCTGCCTTTGCAGGAAAAGAAAAAATATTAAAAAAGCTCCAACGCCTTGCATCATGGTTGCCATACACAGGCCAAACAGGTGTATTTTTTAAAATTTTGGCATAAGGCTTAAAGAAGTTTCGTTGAAACTGTGAATTAGTCCCGGAACGATAAGCATTATCACCCGTGGTTAGCCAGAAGTTAAAATCATCCCTTCCCTGCAACGGATGCTGTTTGCTCCATGCCAACATTGCATCCCGAACTTGTGACTGGATGACCCCTGCCTGCCCTTGATCACCGGTTACCCAAAAACGAATGGCTGAAGTTGCTTGAACAGAACCTGTTAATGCGGTTTTAAACCAGTACGAAGGGCCGGAATAAAGTGCCCGTGATGCCGTACCAACACGATAAAAATATTTTGTAGCCGGCTTTAAGCCCGTCAGCCGAACTTCATGCTCATCATCTATTTTTGTTTCTTTAAAAACCCGCTTTAAAAAATAGGGCTGCTCACCAATAAATACCACACCTTGTTGCGGTTTTTTTGTATTCCAACGAAGAATAACAGAATCACTCGCCAATGACTGAATATACGGAGCGCGAGGGCCATCATAGATACCACCAAGACTGACATCAATAAATCGGGCGCAAACGAACAATACAACCAAGATAAAAATAAAATAACCCGTTGATTTTAAGATTTTGTTAAGCATATTTCGTCATTCTACCGAACTGAATTTATACAAAGAAGTAAAATATGTTTATAAAAGCACAAAATCCGGATTTAATCGTTTAGAATAGCCCATTATCCCATACAGCGTTGAGTAAGCACCCATATCCATGCTAAAAAAAATACCCCTGATTCATTTTTATCTTGTTGTTATCCTTGTCAATCTTGCTTTGTACAGTCTGTTTCGCCTTGGCTTCTGGATGCTATTTAAAGATCCCAGCAATCCAATTCCTGCGCCTGAGCTACTCCATGCTTTTTATCTTGGCTTGAAATTTGACCTGAGACTCACCCTTGTTATTTTACTGCCCGTATTTATGCTTGGCTGGATAAAACCGGTTAACCCGGTATTAAACCCGTTTGCCCGCCTGTTTTGGCTGGGCTATTTAACCCTTACCTTCACAGTAAGCGTTTTTTATTTTATCGCCCACTTTCTTTATTATTCCTATTTGCACCAGCCACTCGATGCAAGTGTACTGCGCTTTACAGAAGACTTTAACCTCTCCGTCACCATGATGTGGCAGTCCTACCCACTGCTTTGGCTTTTTACGGGGCTTGCTGTTGTTGTCTTTATCTATAATATTTTAATCCGTCGTCTAAGCCAGCATATTTATCACAATGCGACTGACAATTTTCATCATGACCGGCTTTTTTATAAACGCAACAGGTGGCAACAAACCCTGTTTGTAACATCCTGTATTTTCATTTACCTGTTCGGGTTATTCGGTAAATTTTCCTACTACCCTTTACGTTGGAGTGATGCCTTTGCCAGCACCCATCCGTTTGTACCGGCTGTTACGATAAATCCGGTTGTACATTTTGTTGACACCTTGACAAATAAAAATATTACTTTCGATGAAGCTAAAACCCGAGCCTATTATAAAGAGATTGCCTCTTATCTGGGTGTCGACAAACCAACAAGTGATGACACTCAACCGCTGAACTTTATACGCCGTCATACAAAACCGGGCCCACTGGCCGAAGCCACACCCAATATTGTGATTGTTTATCTTGAATCTTTTGCCTCCTACAAAACCGGCGTATTT
>JALXDW010000287.1 GCA_027070385.1 Chromatiales bacterium | reverse complement strand
GGTGACAAAGTTATTTCGGGTACTGACTGTTTTGGTTGTTTGCACCATATCACAACAACTTGCAGCCATTGAAGAGAATGAACATAATGCTTTTATCATGGGGATACCTTCAGGGTTGACAGCAGAACAACAAGCGTCATGGCAGAGCTTTATCCAGTATATTGAAACACAAACAAATTATCCCTTGCGGTTGCAAACATCGGCTTCAAAGTCTGTTTTTGAAAACAGGCTTTTTGCCGGCAATTTTGATCTGGCTTACATTAATCCAAAATTATTCATTGAAGCCAACCGTTATGTGGGCTACCAGCCTGTACTAAAAGAAGGGCAAAAAAAGTTAACCGGCATCATTGTGGTGGCCAAGGATTGTAGCTGTCAAACATTAAAAGATCTTGATGGCCTGCGTTTCGTTTTTCCCAGGCATGTGTTTGCAGCAAGTGTGGTCACCCGCTTGAATTTATATGCCCAGGGGCTTCATTTTACGAACAAGCAGGTTGAAACAGCCGAACAAAGTTATGCTGCGGTGGTCTCCGGTTCTGCTGATGCAGCGGGTGGGGTTCTGCAGACATTCAATGCCTTGCCTGAAATAACCAAAAATAAACTCAGGGTATTATGGACATCCAAAGGGATCAGTCCTTCGGCTTTTGTTTTTCATCCTCGTGTTAATGCAACAGTCAGACAACGTATGGTCGATGCGATTTTAAGTTTTAAAGAGACAGACGCAGGCATTGTATTTTATAACAGTTTGCAGATGAATCCGTTTGTCCGTGCAGAAAACAGCGACTGGAATAATATCCGGCAACTGATGCAGTAACAAGTTCAAAAATATTTCACTTCCACTTTCGATTTTTAAAAAATTTCATAGTGAAAGATAGCTGTATTTGTGGTTTAATGCGCCAATGTATAAACCTTTTGAATTATTTGTTGGGCTGCGTTATACACGCGCAAAACGACGTAACCATTTCATTTCTTTTATAACCTTCTTTTCAGTTGCTGGTATTGCATTGGGTGTAACAGCATTAATTACTGTTATGTCGGTGATGAACGGTTTTCACAAAGAAGTCAGTACTCGTATCCTGGACATGGTGGCGCATATTACCGTGACCAACTTTGACGGAAAATTATACACACCGGATGTGGTAATAAAACAGGCAAAAAAGAATCCGCATGTGGTTGCCGCGGCCCCCTTTATTGACGGGCAAGGCATGTTGATTTACGGCAGTAACGTAAATGGTATTATGATACGCGGGATTGATCCGGAACAGGAAAAAGGGGTTTCCAAAGTTGCCACTAAAATGAAAACCGGCAAGCTTGAGAACCTGGTTGCCGGACAATTTGGTATTGTGCTGGGGCGGGATTTGGCACGTATATTAGGTGTCACCATCGGAGATAAAGTCACTATGGTAACTCCCAGTGTCAATGTAACACCGGCCGGGGTTTTGCCAAGGTTAAAACGGTTTAAAGTAGTGGGAACCTTTCATGTGGATATGCACCCATATGATTCCACCATGGCCATTATTAATATT
>JALXDW010000286.1 GCA_027070385.1 Chromatiales bacterium | reverse complement strand
ACCAGACTGTTCTGACGCGCATCGTCTGTTGTTTTTTTTATGATCAGACCTTTATCAATCAAGCTATCAGTAAAACGGGTTATAGTTGATTTTTCCAGTTGTAACTGTTCTGCAATTTCTTTTTGAGTCAACTCAGGTTCAGCGGCTACCATGCGAAGCATATAGGCATGGGGAGCTGATAATCCCGCTTCTTTGTAAGCATCATCCCAAATACGGTTTAACTTACGAACTAATCCATTGCTGTTAAAAAAAAGGCATCTCTCAAACATAAAATAAAGTATAGGGTATTTTGGTTGTATATGCAACTATAAAAAGAGTCTTACAGAAAAATATAATACGCGTTAATCAGCCCGGTTAAAGGCCAAGGAAAGGCATGACCGAAATATATAAAATCACGGCAATGCTAAACAGATACACAACAAATCGTAACGGACTTTCGCGTATGTTAGTCAATAACGTCGGCGCATGGCCACTACGCTTTAATTCAGCATAATCATTCTGAAACTGCTGTGCACGTTGTTGCTGGTATTCATCAATCAATAACACGGCTTCAGGATATTGATTTTCATCTTTTAACCAGATTGCGGCCATCGCAATCCCCCAGTTCCCTGCATGGGTTTCATAAAAGTCTATTTCATTCTGGTTTAACAGCTCACGAATATCCTGTGCTTCATCCAGGGGAACATCACGTAGTTTGAATAATAATTTTGCCATGAGATGTTTCTATTTTATACCCAAGCAGATTCCCGCTTTTGCAGCATAGCGACAATCGCTAATTATCATAACCCAGGTTAGGTGCTAACCAGCGCTCAGCATCTTTGACTGCCATGCCTTTACGTTTGGCATAATCTTCAAGCTGATCTTTATTAATTTTACCAATTCCAAAATAACTTGATTCAGGATGACTAAAATACCAGCCACTCACGGATGCAGCTGGCCACATGGCATAACTCTCGGTTAAAGACACGCCGGCATTTTTCTCTGCATCCAGTAATTGCCATAATTTTGGCTTTTCGGTGTGATCCGGGCAGGAAGGGTAACCCGGTGCAGGGCGAATACCACGATAATCTTCCTTAACCAGGCGTGCATTATCAAAATGGTTATCTTTTAATGCTGCATCCGGTGACCAGTCACCTTCTGAATAACCCCAGTTGATATGGCGAACGCGTTGGTGCATATGCTCGGCAAAGGCTTCGGCAAATCGATCTGCCAATGCTTTTAACATGATGGACTGGTAATCATCATGTTCCTTTTCAAAACGTTGAATATGTTCGTCAATGCCAATACCGGCCGTGACCACAAAACCACCCACGTAATCAGCCTTACCACTTCCTTTGCTGGCAATAAAATCAGCATTACTTCGATTGGGTTTACCCGGTGGACGTTCAGTTTGCTGGCGTAAATGATTGAGTGTCATCACCACCTCATTACGGGATTCATCGCTATAGACTTCAATATCATCCTCGTTGATACTGTTTGCCGGGAATAAACCAACAACGGCGCGTGCTTTGATCCAACGCTCATTGATAATTTGTTGCAGCATGGTTTGTGCATCGGCAAAAAGTTTTTTTGCCTCGTGGCCTTTTTCTACATCATCCAATATTTTGGGATAACTGCCTTTTAATTCCCAGGTATGGAAGAACGGTGTCCAGTCGATATAAGGAACTAAAAATTCAAGCGGCATATCGTCAAAGACCTGAATGCCTTTTATATTGGGCACTGGTGGTGTGTATTGCTGCCAGTCAATTTTTAATTTATTGTTACGCGCCTGTTCTATCGACAACCAGCTTATTTTTGCTCGACGACCTGCATGTGCAATACGCACTTTTTCGTAATCATCATGTACTTCTTTAACAAAAGTATCTTTTAAGTCTTCACTGATCAGCTTTTGTGCCACACCGACTGCACGCGATGCATCTTTAACCCAGACAGTTGCACCGTGATAATTCTGTTCTATTTTAACCGCTGTATGTGCCTTTGATGTAGTTGCCCCACCCACCATCAATGGCATGTCTAAACCCAGCCGTTCCATTTCTTTGGCAATATGTACCATTTCATCCAGTGAAGGTGTAATCAAACCGGATAAACCGATAATATCCACCCCTTCAGCCTGAGCAGCTTCCAGTATTTTATTAGCGGGTACCATTACGCCCAGATCAACCACCTCAAAGTTATTACATTGCAATACAACACCGACAATGTTTTTACCGATATCGTGAACATCACCTTTGACAGTGGCCATCAGAATTTTACCATTAGAACGTGCGCCCTCCTGTTTTTCAGCTTCGATAAAAGGTAGCAAATAGGCAACTGCTTTTTTCATAACCCGAGCAGACTTGACCACTTGTGGTAAAAACATTTTGCCGTCACCGAATAAATCACCCACCACATTCATGCCATCCATTAATGGCCCTTCGATCACTTCAATCGGTCTATTAAAGGCAGTACGTGCTTCTTCGGTATCTTCAACAACATAGGCATCAATACCTTTCACCAGTGCATGTTCCAGACGTTTTGCAACCGGCAACTTGCGCCACTCCAGATCTTCTGTTTTTGATTTGGTTGTACCATCACCAATATACTTACCGGCAATATCCAGCAAATGTTCAGTTGCATCCGGATTTCGGTTTAATACGACATCTTCAACCGCATTGCGCAGCTCTTCAGGCAGATCGTCATACACGGCTAACTGACCGGCATTAACAATCCCCATACTCATACCGGCTTTAATTGCATGGTATAAGAAGACAGCATGAATCGCTTCTCGTACCGGGTTGTTACCACGGAAAGAGAATGAAACATTCGACACCCCGCCACTGATAAGCGCATGAGGTAAGCTCTGCTTTATCTCGCGAGTCGCTTCGATAAAGTCCACACCGTAGTTATTATGTTCTTCTATTCCTGTTGCAATGGCAAAAATATTGGGATCAAAAATAATATCCTGTGGTGGAAAATCCAGTTGTTCAACCAGGATCTTGTATGCACGTGAACAGATCTCGACCTTGCGTTCTTTTGTATCGGCCTGTCCCACCTCGTCAAATGCCATCACGATAATCGCTGCACCATAACGCCGACACAATTTTGCCTGCTTGATAAAGTTTTCTTCACCTTCTTTCAGGCTGATCGAGTTAACAATCCCTTTACCCTGAATACACTTTAAGCCTTCTTCCAGAATCGGCCACTTGGAAGAGTCCACCATCACCGGTACACGCGAAATATCCGGTTCACTGGCAATCAGGTTTAAAAAGGTTTTCATTGCCAGTTGGCCATCTAACATGCCTTCGTCCATGTTGATGTCAATAATCTGCGCGCCGTTCTCTACCTGTTCACGTGCAACACTGAGTGCTTCATCGTAGTTATCTTCAAGAATTAAACGTTTAAATTTGGCAGAGCCGGTCACATTGGTTCTTTCACCCACGTTAACAAACAGTGAATCCTCATTAATATTGCATGGCTCCAGCCCGGCAAGACGGGTTGTAAAATCTTCTTCTTTAGGCTGACGTGGTGGGTATTTACTCACTGCTTCGGCAATGGCTTTAATATGTGCCGGGCTGGTGCCACAGCAACCACCAATAATATTCAGGAAACCGTTCTTTGCCCATTCTTCAATTTCAGCGGCCATTTGTTCAGGCGTTTCATCGTATTCACCAAACTCGTTCGGCAACCCTGCATTCGGGTGGGTATTGATATGACAGTTGGCAATACCGGCAATTTCTTCAACGTACTGACGTAATTCTTTTGCCCCGAGCGCACAATTAAAACCAAAACTGATTGGTTTAACGTGACGCAATGAATTATAAAAAGCTTCAGCTGTTTGACCGGATAAAGTTCTGCCGGAAGCATCGGTGATCGTACCTGAAATCATAATGGGTAAGCGTTTACCCGTTTGTTCAAAATATTCTTCAATCGCAAACAAAGCCGCTTTGGCATTTAAGGTATCGAAAATGGTTTCGACCAGCAAAATATCACAACCGCCATCTACTAATGCTTTGGTTGCTTCAAGATAGGTTTCGCGTAAATCATCAAAATTAATATTACGGAAACCGGGGTTATTCACATCCGGGCTTAACGATGCCGTGCGATTGGTGGGACCTAATACACCGGCAACAAAACGCGGTTTATCGGCTGTTGCAAATTCATCACAGACCTCTCGCGCTATTCTGGCTGCTTCAAAGTTAAGCTCATAAACCAGATCTTCCATGTCATAATCGGCCATGGATACCTTATTGGCATTGAAAGTATTGGTTTCAACAATGTCTGCACCGGCTTCTAAATAAGCCGCATGAATATCACGAATAATTTTGGCTTGCGTCAATACCAGTAAGTCATTATTGCCTTTTAAGTCACTGCTATAATCGGCAAAACGTTCTCCCCGGTAGTCCGCTTCATCCAGCTTGTAGGATTGAATCATGGTACCCATTGCACCATCCAGTACCAGGATACGCTGCTTTAAGGCTTGTTCTAGTTTATTTTCTGACTGACTCATACGCACTCTTGATGATAGTGATTGATTATAAATTGCCGGGGGAAGAGTTTAACATGCCCGGAAACAATGGACTATATATAAGGAATAATCAGAGCAGAAATGTTGTAGTCAAACACCACTAGACTGAGGTGTTATTTACTTTAAAGGCTTTCTAGCCATTGTTTCAGAGTATCGGCCTCTCGTTTAATAAAAGCTGCATCATTAAAAGCCTGGCCAATCACACTGATACCTTGTGTACAGGTTAGCAAGTGCATGGACAGATGCTCAGCTTTTTCTTTATCATGACCCAGTAAAATAAACTGTTGTGTAATCCAGTCTTTAAACAACATGATCATATCCGTTGCATTGTTGTAATTTATATTTTTAAGCTTGTTAAGTTCTGTACAAACCGTTCCAATCGGGCAACCGTATTTTACAATATGATCCTGATAGTCAACGATCATATTAATATACTGAGTCAGACGATCTTTTGCTTGCGGAATGGTTTCATCCCATTCAGTTAATATCTGTTTAATCGAAGCCTTTTTATTTTCAATAACTGCTGCAAGAATGTCGTCCTTGGTTTTAAAATGGTAATAAAAATTACCGCGCGATATACCGACTGCTTTGGCAATATCCGTAAAAGAAGTATGATTAAATCCTTGCCGATAAAACAACTCATCAGCGGTGCTAACTATTTTGTTGCGTATTGTTTCGGCTTTGCTATTCACAACGATAAAACCATACTTCTATTAATTCAGGATATATCAACTATTATATCCTGTTCATGCAGGCACTGTCTCTTTTTCTAAAAATGGATAATCAATATAGCCTGTTTCATCGCCACCATAAAATGTCTCCGGATTTGGCTTGGTCTTCGCATTGGCACGTAGTCACGAAAGAGGCTTCATAGGCGAACGGGAGAGCAGGTGCTTGGTGGTGCGCTGGTCTTTCTTACTCCTGTAGAATTTGCTATGTCGCGAGGCAGGCGAGATCTTGCTGCTTTGATTTCTCACTACTCCATGTAAACCTGTCTTTAGTTATGGAAGAAATTGTATTTTTCTTTTTTAAAATACTATGA
>JALXDW010000285.1 GCA_027070385.1 Chromatiales bacterium | reverse complement strand
TCGCTACAAAAAAAGTTTTTTTGCGACAGTCGATTTTACCGCACCGTGTGTCATTATTGGTTTGGGCGCAGGGCGCATTGGTAATTTAATTAATGGTGAGTTGTGGGGTAAGCCCACTGACTTACCCTGGGCAATGATATTTCCTCGTGCTGACAATTTACCGCGCCACCCTACGCCACTGTATGAATTTTTACTGGAAGGAGTGCTTCTGTTTATTATTGTTTGGACTTTTGCTCGAAAACCACGACCTACCATGGCTGTTTCCGGTGTTTTTGCGCTGGCTTATGGTTGTTTCCGGATTTTAATCGAAACTGTTCGTTTGCCGGATGCACATATTGGCTATCTGGCATTTGATTTTGTTACCATGGGGATGTTGTTATCATTGCCTCTGGTGTTAACGGGGCTGCTTCTGCTGTGGTTAGCATATAAAAAATAACCTGAATATTACGCGTATTCAGTACAAAGGAAACTTATCAGGTGTGATGATAACAAAAGACACTTATGCTTTTTTTATTTACAAAGTGGCAGAAGAAGAGCATATAAATAAACAATGCAAGACTTTATATAATGGATAATGAAGCAATGGCAATATCAGAGGTCAGGAGAATAAAGTGAAGCAGTATCTGGATTTAATGCGCCATGTACGTGATAACGGGGTCATAAAAGAAGATCGTACCGGTACCGGCACAAAGAGTGTTTTTGGTTATCAAATGCGTTTTGATTTAACTGAAGGCTTTCCACTGGTCACTACTAAAAAATGTCATCTGCGTTCCATTATTCATGAACTGCTGTGGTTTTTAAAGGGCGATACCAATATTGCCTACCTTAAAGAAAATGGCGTTAAAATCTGGGATGAATGGGCCGATGAAAACGGTAACCTCGGGCCGGTTTATGGTTCGCAATGGCGTTCATGGCCAACGGCCGATGGCAAACACATTGATCAAATTGCCATGATTCTGGATCAAATAAAAAATAATCCGGATTCCCGGCGGATTATTGTCAGTGCCTGGAATGTGGCTGAAATAGAAAACATGGCGTTACCACCGTGTCACTCGTTTTTCCAGTTTTATGTTGCCAATGGCAAGTTATCCTGCCAGCTCTATCAACGCAGTGCCGATATTTTTTTGGGCGTACCGTTTAATATTGCGTCGTATGCATTGCTGACCATGATGGTAGCGCAGGCCTGTGATTTACAAGTGGGTGATTTTATTCATACCTTGGGAGATGCACATCTTTACTCCAACCATATGGAGCAAGTTGAGCAACAGCTTGCGCGTGAGCCGTTTGCCTTACCAACGATGAAACTAAATCCAGATGTGAAAGATTTGTTCAAATTTACTTTTGACGATTTTGAACTGAGTGATTATGAATGCCACCCGCATATTAAAGCCCCGGTTGCGGTTTAGCGGATGCGTTTATCATTAATTGCCGCCATGGCTGAAAACAGAGTTATTGGTATTAATAATACTTTACCTTGGAAATTGCCATCTGACATGCGCTGGTTTCGCCAGCATACTTTAGGTAAGCCGGTGATTATGGGGCGTAAAACATTTGAATCCTTTGGTGGACGCCCTTTACCTGATAGAACCAATATTGTGATAACCCGTGACACTGCTTATAGTGCAAAGGGTGCTGTTGTTGTGACATCGATTGAACAGGCATTGGATGAAGCGCGTCGTGTGGCAGGTGAAACCGGTGAAGCAATGATTATCGGCGGGGCATCCTTTTATGCGCAAATGCTCAATCGGGTGGATCGGATGTATCTGACTTTTGTCGATGCCGATATCAAAGGGGATGCCTGGTTCCCGGAATACAATTCAGCCGATTGGCAGCAAATTGAACGTATTGATGTTGCTGCTGATGAAAAAAATGCTTTTCCCCATCATTTTATTATTTTTGAGCGAAAACCGGTTTAACACGCACTTGGGTTTTATTTGTAAGCTTTGTCCTACATTTTGTATAAAATGTGAACTATGCACACTTTTTGTACATTGGGCTTGTTACAGTACCGCTTAAAGTGAATTCTCAAGTAGCCGGTATACTGGAATGGATATAATAAATATAACTCAAACACTTGCATCTAACTTTCGTCGTAAGACGGCCTTTGGCGAAAGAAATTCAAAAGTAGAACGGCGCAGTAGTGAACGCCGTATTCATGCCGATCGTCGTAAAGAACCCCGTTTTGGTGACATGGTTGAACGTCGCCAGCAAATCGATCGTCGTTCTATTTAAAATATTCTTTTCCGCTCAAGCCCGCCGTTCTGGTGTAAAGTCTTGCTTATTGTTTTGTTTAAGGCTGGGTTATGAACAAATTCAACGTTTTCGAGCGATATGCTGGCGATTATGATAACTGGTTCGATAAACACAAGGCTGAATTTTCTGTTGAAGTAAATGCCATTCGCAAGCTTTTGCCTGCAACCGGGGCAGGTATTGAGATCGGTGTTGGAACCGGCCGGTTTGCACAAGCATTGGGTATTTCGTCAGGTGTTGAGCCGTCAGCAGCAATGCGGCAAATTGCGGTGCAACGTGGAGTGTCGGTTATCGATGGTTTGGCCGAATCATTGCCAATTAATAATGAGTGTTACGATTATGCCTTACTTGTGACAACACTCTGTTTTTTGGACTCGGTTGCCACTGCTTTTAAGGAAGTTGAGCGGATACTCAGGCCAAATGGCTATATTATTATTGCGTTTATTGATAAAGCCGGTACTGCCGGGAAAAAGTATGCCCGAAATAAAGGTAAATTCTATCAGGACGCCATATTTTATTCGGTTGCTGAGGTGCAAAAAGAACTCAAAAAAGCAGGCTTTGGTCATTTTAAAATTGAACGGGCAAATCTGCCAGGAGACTTTAAAAACGGCAAGGAGAGTGACGCTTCATTTGTTGTTTTACGTGCCCAAAAATTGGCTGATACAGAGTCGGTATATCAGTACTAGTTGCTCTCGTTTAGATACGCTGAACAGGGCCGCTGTGTTGATTATTTATTCATAATCTCGCGTATTTCTTTTTCCAGTGCATCGAGCTTGTTGATAATGTTGTCTGACATTTTTTGCAAATCAGTGAACAACTGATTGGCTTTTTGCAGATTTTCTTTTTGTTGCTTTTTATACTGGCCGGTTAAACGTGAAAAAAAAGAGCCTTTTTTCTTCTCAAATAGCAGATTAAAAATATCGGCATAAATTTTATGCAGCTCATTGTGTGAGCCTTCAATAACACGATAGGTTTGCAGGTTGGCCAGTTGGCGCCCGTCACTGTAATACCATTTACCAAAGATACATTCGGTGGGTAACACAGGTACTTTTTCCTTATCCACCGGTTTGCCCTTGATTAAGGCATGTGCCCGGGCAACCCAACCCAAGTGCGCCTTTTTGGCCTCACGTAAATGCTGAATAATTTCTTTTTCGTTCATTGCGATGCCCCTGGTGATTGTTTTTGTTGATGCGATGCAACTCTTTTTTATTAAAGTCTAATACATCTGTATCAAGACTCAACCGGTAAACCCGCTAACTTCCATTCAGGAAAACCGTCTTGCAGACGCCTGGCTTTTAGCCCCTTGTTTCGGAGCGTTGCAACGGCATCAAAAGCCAATATACAGTGTGGGCCTCGACAATAGGCCACAATTTCCTGTTGGGTATCGAGTTTTTTCAGGTAATTTTCCAGTTCGCTCAGTGGTACATTAATGGCACCGGGGACATGGCCTGCCGCATATTCTTCAGCTGGGCGCACGTCCAGTACGGTAACCAATCCCTGTTTGGCACGTTCTAGTAATTCCTGACGTGGCAGTGGTTCCAGATCATCTTTTACTGTTAAGTAAGTATTTACCAACTTATCAACTTCGGCAATATGCCGTTCAGCGACATCTCTGACGGTGTCGAGCAGGGTGATGACATCATCACCACTGAGTTGATAATAGACTTTTAAGCCTTCTTTATGGCTAATAACCAGCCCGGCTTGCCTTAAATGCTGTAAATGTTGTGAAGTATTGGCCACCGTTAAACCTGAAATATTGGCCAATTCATCAACGCTACGTTCACCTTGGGCAATAAATTCCAGTAATTCCAGCCGGTTAGCATGGCTTAATGCTTTGCCGATACGGGCAAACTGGCTGAATAATTCGTGTTTGAAGCTGCTTGACATTGGTTTAATATCCGCTATTATACTATTCAAGTAATTAATTGAATAAATGATTAAATCTTATTGTGATTATAGCTGTCCTATAAAAGATGACAAGCATTCACAAGCAGATTGGCTTCGGATAAACCACGATATATTCAGGAACGGGTGATGATAATTGATGAATTTATAATGCAGCATGAGAAAGAAATTCGTATGGGCTTCTTTTTTGGGATGTTAGCGGTGATAGGCGTTTGGGAATTAGTTGCACCACGGCGAACATTGACGGTATCAAAAACCGTGCGTTGGGTTAATAATTTGGGGCTGGTTTTTCTTAATAGCTTGATCGTTCGGCTGGTTTTCCCGGTTGCTGCTATCGGTGTTGCAGCCATAGCTCAGGAAAAAGGCTGGGGTCTGTTTAACAACATTGAGATATCAGTGGGGTTAGCGGCTGTTTTATCCATTATTGTGATGGACTTTGTGATTTATGTACAGCATGTCATGGTACATGCCATTCCCGTTTTATGGCGTTTACATCGGGTACATCATGCCGACCTGGATTATGATGTGACGACCGGTGCACGTTTTCATACCCTGGAAATACTGCTTTCGATGGGCATCAAGTTTTGTACGATTGTCTTGTTAGGCCCACCGGTATTTGCCGTCATTATTTTTGAAGTTATTTTAAATGCAACCGCAATGTTTAATCATGGCAATATCCGGTTGCCTGAAAATGTGGATCGTATTTTACGCTGGTTTATTGTTACCCCCGATATGCACCGGGTGCACCATTCGGTTGAAGATGATGAAACTAACAGTAATTTTGGTTTCAGTTTGCCATGGTGGGATCGTTTGTTTGGTACTTACCGTGAGCAACCACGAGCCGGGCATGAAGCCATGCGCATTGGTATACACAAATTTAAAGACCCAAAGTTGGTCTCATGGATTTCCGGTATGTTACTCCTGCCTTTTAAAGGTGGTGTGAGTGGTTATACGATTAATCGCCGCAGCTGGGATAGTGATAACGATGTGCAAGATTGATGCTTACTTTTAAATAAATCACTCTCCTCCGTGATTTTCCTCTCTGTGCGGAGAGGTTTTTTTATTACCTTAAAAGCATTGCCAATAAATTCAGTTAACAGGATACACTTCACTATGAAAAAGATATTGCATTACTTAATTATGGCACTTTTACTGACCGGTATTGTTGTTGCTGTTATATATCGTGAGCAATTAAATGCAGAAGCACTTCAGAACTGGGTAAAAGATTTTGGTGCGGCAGGTCCTGTTTTTTTTATGCTGGTTTCTCTTGTAGGAACGGTTTTCTTTTTGCCCGGTTCAGTTTTAACTTTGGCCGGTGGTGCGTTATTTGGCCCTATTTGGGGCACCTTCTATAACTTAACTGCAGCGACTGTCGGTGCCATTATTTCTTTTA
>JALXDW010000284.1:680-1525 GCA_027070385.1 Chromatiales bacterium | reverse complement strand
CTGTTGATTGCCCTTTTTGTGGAACACCTGTTGTTACTAGCACAGAGCATGCACGCTTTATTCACCCTGAATCTTTGCTTCCCTTTACTATTACTGAAATCAAAGATTCAATTTACTGCGTACTTAATGTACTCGATGGCGATAATCAGGAAATAAGAAATAGTCTGACCAATGCCTATATGTATTTAGGTCAATTTATCCCGGATGATGAAATATTGATCGTACAACAGGCTTTAGGGGAATTAAAAGATTCAACACAGGCATCAAAAGATGCATCAAATATTGAACAAGCTGGCTTTATTACCAGTAAAATAAAACTACGAATGGAAGATAATCTGGAGGAAATTCAACTGTTTTTAAGTCAGAAAACCGCGTTAAAAACCAACAATTAAGTCTCATTGACTATTTTTTCAACTTCATCAAAATTTAATGCAACAATTCGGATAGGATCACGTTTACCTTTTACCCGAATATGTAGCTCGGAGGTACTCCAGTATGTGCTGGGCAAATCCTTGTAAGCACATTCACTCATAACAAGATCCTTACCGATGACTTTGGTTGCACTTTCCAGCCTGAAGGCAAGATTAACGGCATCACCAATGGCAGAATGATCTTGTCCTGCCGATATGGAAGCAGCACCCGTATTGATACCCACGCCTATTCTTATATTTTCCGTTACATCAGGAAAGTCGTGGCTAATATTTTTTGTTGCGTTATCAATCGCAACAGCTGCATTTAAAATACGATATATTGTTTTTTTATCCTCTGCACCTGCCTGCCAACGTGCAAAAACACAGTCACCAATAAATTTATCAACTAGCCCACCATTTTTCATAATGATATCG
>JALXDW010000284.1:0-670 GCA_027070385.1 Chromatiales bacterium | reverse complement strand
ATATCGCTCACCTGACTGAACCAGGCATTCATCATTTTTGTTAATGTCCTGATATCAACACGTTCAGATAACGTTGTAAAACCACGAATGTCTGCCACCAAAATGGTAATCTCATTAATTTCAGGCGTATCGGAAATGACTGTTTCCAGCATTGATTGAGTATCATTCCCGGAAATACTTTTCTGTTCCTGAATAAAACTGATCTCCAAACTGCCAATTTTAATCTGGTCACTGTTTTTCAGCAGGCTGGGCATTGAGATACGGCTACCATTAAGAAAACTTCCATTGGCGCTGCCACTGTCTATTAAATAATAATCATCATGGCCAATGCGACGAACCATGGCATGATTTCTTGAAACCGTTAAATCATCGACTGGAATATCGTTATGTATATCCCGACCAATGGTGGTAACGGTTTCACATGCCACTTCCTTTAACTGGCCGGCATATGAGTAGCGCAAGGTAGCTGACACGGCTTACTGACTCCAATGAGTAGAATCATGGTCTACCCATTTAACCGCTGTATTCTGCTTGTATGTGAGTAATAAAAACATATTCACCACCACCTTTAAGATACTTTAAATTACCGAAGCAATGAGTACCGGTTTATCCACTCTTTTTAACGGACGAAATAAATGGACATTTTCAGCTGCCCGCATACCAAAAATAA
>JALXDW010000283.1 GCA_027070385.1 Chromatiales bacterium | reverse complement strand
AATGACATGAGTTGTGAAATTGCCTGCCAGGATTGTGGCCATTGCCAGTTAATGGTTATAAGTTCTATCCTGATACTTCCCCCCACAAAATTAACAACCCGTCAGCCCTATGTGCTGTCCTCCGTTGTTACTTATATTGCAAATTTAGATACTCCCCCCCCCACATTCTATCTCTAACATCTCTTTAGCTGTTCATCTTGCATGAATGGCGACATGTTTTTAATTTTTAAAAAAACTCTAATTGATTGTTATGGAGATATTTGATGAGCTCAAATAAAGACAAGTCTTTAACGAACGAAGTTGAAGCACAACCAGTGGTTGAAGATAACAAGCGTCGTAATTTTTTACGTGGTGCAATGGCCGCAACTGGAACAGCAGCGGCAGCCGTAGTTGCACCGATAGCAGCAAAAGCCAAAGAAATGGATCACTCCATGCATGGTGGTATGGCGGGTGAAAATTATGGTTCGATGATGTTTATGGAAAACCATAAAATGAAACCGGGCAATATTATTGAGCCACCTGGTTCACCATCACCTAATGATGTGAAATACAAGGTATTTGATATTGATGTGCAAATTGTCAAACATGAAATCTTGCCGGGCATTGTAACGCACGTATTTGCCTTTAATGGTCAGGTTCCCGGGCCTGAATTTCATGTCACCGAAGGTGACTGGGTTCAGGTAAATTTCACCAACCGTACCGAAGAAATGCATACTATTCACTGGCATGGCATTGTCTTGCCTTACACAATGGACGGTGTGCCAATGGTCACGCAGGATCCTGTGCATCCGGGTGATACCTTTGTTTATCGTTTCCAGGCGAAACCAAGCGGCACACGTTGGTATCATTGCCATTGGAGTACTCCTTTACATGCGGCCTCGGCAATGCATGGTGCATTTATTATTCATCGTAAAAATGAACCCCTTAAAAAACGTTTCCCATATACTCGTGACTACACTTTAATGCTGGAAGCAATGGATACCAACTTTATTCGTGAAGAAATGAATGGTTTGCTGGAAGGTATGAAGGAAGTAAACCTGCTTATGTCCAAAGGTTTACTCGACTATAAAACACATGGCTTCTTTAAAGACTATAAAGAATTTAAACAGGCTGTTGAAAGTGGTGAATATGTTGCACCTTATTTACAAAGTCGTTCATCCGGTGTCAAGGTTGAGCCTAACTTCTTTATGATTAATGGTAAATCTTATCCTGCAACCAAGCGTATTGGTATCAAACAAGGAGAATGGATTCGGGTGCGTTTAATCAATGCCAGTGGTTTGAGCCATCATATGCACTTACATGGGCATGACTTCTGGTGGGTTGCGATGGATGGTAATGACTTACCTGAACCCCGCAAGATGAATACGATTCATGTTGAACCAGGTTCTACCTACGATGTGATGGTGTACGGTGATAATCCAGGTTTCTGGACATGGCATGATCATAAAACGGTACATGCACGTAATAACGGGATCTATCCCGGTGGTATGTTAACGGTTTTGGCATATGAAGATTTTGAACCCACTTACATTCCTTCTGTATCGACAGATCAATAAATCAAGGTTCAATCAGCACAAGAATTTGGAGAAGCACATGAAACGTAAAAATTTAGTTATGGCTGCCATGATCTCAGGCATCTTGTCATCGACAATGATTGCAACAGAGGTAATGGCATTGGAAGTCGACCGTGAAGTAATGCCAAGAATTACTTTAGGTGGTCGAGTAATGACAACCCTGGACAATTATGACTGGGATACGAATAAAACCAAAGAAGATGAAATTAATCTGGAAGACTCTGCCTTTTTAGCACGTTTTGATAAACGTGTTTATGATGGGGGTGTTGCCGGTGCAGTTATAGGCATGAAAGAAAACGATGATGGCGTTAAATTCCAGCAACTCAATGCTTTTTACTGGAACAAGGATTTCGCTGTCACTGTGGGTCGAACCCGATTACGCAATACTATTATTGAATTCCCGACTCTGCGTGATGATGACTTGTTAGATTATACGCATGTTGCCAATGCGTCATCCAATGAGCAGGATTATGATGGTGTCTACGGTAAAGTGGTCAGTTTTGATTTTTTTGATAAAAAATTACAAAGCTTTGGTGGTTGGGTTGGAACACGACGTAATGGTAGTAGCTTTACAACAGCCCCCGATGGCATAGACAGTTATGGTTTAAACTATGTGTATGAACAACCTGAAGACTTACGCTATGTTAAATGGATTCGTCATGTAGGTATCAGTCTCGATAGCCAGAAAGTTCAGCTAACAAGCGGCGAAGATCGTATTAACGCTATCATTGCCGGTATTGAATTTAACCTGAACATGAATCCAGCTAAGAACTGGTCGATGGGGGTGCAGGCAATCAGTACTGATGGAGCTGGTACTATTACTTCAGCAGATATTGTGAATAGCAATACAAATGCATCGTCAAATCGTGCAAGAGCGGCATCAACCAGTCTGGTCGCAAGTATCCGTTATACCGGTCGGCCCAAGTTATTAACGCGTTGGCAAGCGGCATTAACGGCAGCTTACAAAGACTATTCAGACGTTGCCAATGCAACACAATGGAGTATTGCACCCAGTTTTGTTTATACATTAGGGCAAGGGGTTGATTTACTCGCACAGGTTAAACACACCAGTTATGGTTCAGGTCTGGGTGATGGCAGTGACAATACTTACCAGGTAGGTATTTCATTCAGCTTCGATAGTATGTTTAACGATAATATTGGTGAACGTAAATCTATCCTTGGCCTTGAACATGGCTATATTAAACGATAAAGGATTTTAATTATGAAAACGATGAAACAATTACTGACAACAAGTGCTGTTTTAGTTGCAACCATGGCTTTTAGTACGGGTGCGATTGCAGCTGAGATGGAAATGGATCACAGCAAAATGAACATGGGCTCTAAAAAGTCCAGTGGCATGAAATGCGGTGGTGGTATGGATATGGGTAAAAAGAAAAAAAGCAGCATGAGTATGGGTAAAATGAAAGAAGGCATGAAGTGTGGTGGCATGAGTGGTAGTAAAATGAACTACAAAAAAGCAGCCACAGCAAGTGCAAACATGAAACTCAAGCGTCTCTCTGCTTTACCAGCCAGTGGTAAAGGTCGCGAAGCCGGTTTTGATGGTAAATATGCCATGGAAGCCACTTCAAGTAAGGATACCCTTGCTACACAATGTGCAAAAGCCACTCGTGGTATTGTCATGGTGGATAATGCCACCTGGGCACGTTGTGGCGGTAAACCAAAAGGCTGGTCATCCGGCCCGGGGAATGCTAAAAAAATGGATCATAGCAAGCACCAAATGTAATTTTAGTAGTGTTAGCCGGGAGCCTTAGGGAGCCCGGCTTTTTTATAAAATTTAAGACAGGGAAATAAAATGAAGAAAGTTGTTGGTATTTTTTTTATCAGTGTATTACTCGTATCCTGTTCAAAAGAAGAATCCGCTGTCAGTCAACAATCGACTGTGAGTGAAAATAAGACTGTTTCTGAGAAGCCCGCAATCAGTCAGGCTGAGGTAGTACCTGCTTCACAAGCTGACTTTGATTTTTCAAAAATTGCCTTAGGTGGAAAACTTTATAAACAGAATTGTGCTGAATGTCACGGAGCAAATGCCGAAGGAACACCAGATTGGCGCAAACGCAAACCTGATGGCAAATTAAAGCCACCACCATTAAATGGCAGTGGCCATGCCTGGCATCATTCAAAAAAATTACTTTTATCAATTATCGCAAAGGGCTCGATTGATAAGGGGGGTGATATGCCTTCCTGGGAGGGGAAATTATCACGACAGGAAATGGATGCGATATTAACCTGGATCCAGTCAAAATGGCCCGAAGAAATTTATACAAACTGGCTTGAAATTAATAAGCGTTAACACCATATAATGGTGAATAATTTTAAATTTATATCAGGAGATAAAAATGTACGGATTTAGCACAACATTTTCGGGCAGTTTTGATGAGGCGATAGCAAAAGTAACCGAGGAGTTACAAAAAGAAGGCTTTGGTGTTTTAACAGAAATAAATGTTAAAGCGGTGATGAAGAAAAAACTGGATATTGATAAGCGTCCTTATACTATTCTGGGTGCGTGTAATCCGGTACTGGCAAATCAGGCAATCACAGCTGAGCCTGATATTGGTTTATTGTTGCCTTGCAATGTTTTGGTGCGGGAAGAGGAAAATGGAGAGATTACAGTGGCGTTTATGGATCCATCAGCTGTTTTAACCTTAGTTGAAAAAGAAGGTGTGGCTGAACTGGCTGCTGAAGTAAAAGCACGTTTGGAACGTGTGCGGGATGCTCTTTAATCATTGCCGGAGAACAGGCGGGCAATGTTACATTCATGCAGCCTGACGGGTATAAAGTACACTTAACATGGCCTGTAATTTTGCTTGTGTTTCATCGCTAATTTCATTGAGGTCATCTTTGTGCAGACCAAGTAGTTCAAGTGTACCCGGATGAATAAGCTGGTTGTCCCCTGTCAGGGCTGTATTTTCCTGCATATTGCTAATGACATTAGCAACTTTTAAGATGGCGGTTTCCATTGGGTAATGAGTTGCAACTTTATTTGTCTGTTGTAGTTCAATCGGTTCAATAAAGGAGTCTGGCAGACGCCATTTGCGTATCAGTGCAGCTGCTAGCTCTCCCTGACTAAAACCAAATACATTTAGTTGCAGGTCATGGCTAGGCTTATTGGAGTCTTTAGATAGTTCTAATACTTGGCGGGTTGTTGCGGGTGCAGCGAGTGCCATGATTAACAGGCCAATGTCATGCAATATGCCACAGGTGAATAAATATTCGCTGTTTGACAGGTTTACTTTTTTTGCTATCAGTTGTGCAGTGGTTGCAGTGGCAATGCTATGTGACCAGAAACTATCAGGGTTTAATATATCAGACGGTATTTTACTGTATTTGCTGATAACACAAGTTGAAAAGACCAGATCGCGTAATTGGCGAATCCCTATGACGGTGATGGCCATCGAAATGGTTTCAATAGAGGAAGGAAAACCATAGAAGGGGCTGTTAACAATTTTGAGTAAGCGCATTGTTAGCCCGGCATCTTTATTGATGACCTCACCAATATCGGCTGCACTGCAATTAGAATCGTTAACCATTTCATTAAGTTGAAAAACAATTTCAGGGAGTGAAACAAGTTCGGTGTTACTGTTTAAAAGTGAGTCAGGTGTCAGGGACGAATCAGGTGTCAGGGACATAGTTTAATGAATTCCTTTATCTTAACATGGTTGATACAGTACGGTGTGTAATCCTAATATAATAGGTAATAATTTTAATTGAGTATAGAACTAAATAGATAGAATAAGTTACTAATAAATAATACAACTCCCAGAAGTATAAATATGGGGTAAGATGGTTTTTATCTGTAGGGATTTACCTACGTGAATGTCATAACTAAAAGAGGAGGAAAAGAGATGTCTAATAGCATGTTAACGTTTTCAATTGAAGGAATGAAATGTGGAGGCTGTGTTTCCGCAATCGAGAAGGCCTTGAATGAGCTGGGTGATGTTGAAAATATCCAGATAAGTC
>JALXDW010000282.1 GCA_027070385.1 Chromatiales bacterium | reverse complement strand
ACCTTAAGTTGTTATAGAAAAAGGGGTCGGATCATGAAAACATCCAACACTTATGGGCTTGAATCCAGGCCCAGAACATTCAAACAGTGGCTGAACAAGCATGATACTCTGGTGCTTATCGTGCTCGTCATTACCACGGTTTGTATTTACTATCTTCCTTAAAACAATCCTGTAACAGCCATTCACATTCGATGATGTGAATGGCGCTTTTTTCCAGACATCACCACTGCGGATGTTCTATTCGCTATTCCTTATATATGGGCGCAATTTGCGTTAAGATACGCAAAATTAACAACTCAGGCTGAATTGGCCAGGAAATAGCTGGAAAAACCATGAATTTACACGAATACCAGGCAAAGCATCTGTTTAACAAGTACGCAATGCCTGTCCCCAACAACCGCATTATCAGCACCGTGAGCGAAGCCGAAACCGCCTTACACGATATGGAAACCAGCCGCTGGGTACTCAAAGCCCAGGTACATGCTGGCGGACGTGGCAAGGCCGGTGGCGTTAAAGTAACCGACGACAAACAGGCCGCGATGGACTTTGTGCACAATATGCTGGGTACACAACTGGTGACCTACCAGACCGATGCCAAAGGCCAACCGGTCAACCAGATTTTAATTGAAGAAGCCTGCGATATAGACAAAGAGCTTTATCTTGGTGCCGTGGTAGACCGCGCTCTGCAACAGGTGGTCATAATGGCCTCCACCGAAGGCGGTATGGAGATCGAAAAAGTTGCCGAACAAACCCCTGAAAAAATTCTGAAAGCGGCCATTCACCCAATGACCGGCTTACAACCTTTCCAGGCACGTGACCTTGCCTTTGGTTTAGGCTTGCAAGGTGAACAAATAAAACAGTTTTCAAAATTACTTGGCGGCCTTGCAAAACTGTTTATTGAAAATGATTTAAGCCTGGTTGAAATTAACCCTCTGGTTATTACCCGCTCTGGCGATTTGCTTTGTCTGGACGGCAAAATAAATATTGATGACAACGCTCTGTATCGTCACCCCAAGTTAAAAGCCAGGCAGGACATTACCCAGGAAGATGAACGCGAACACCGCGCCAAAGAATGGGACTTAAATTATATTTCTCTCGATGGCCAGATAGGTTGCATGGTAAACGGTGCAGGTCTTGCAATGGCAACCATGGACTTAATCAAACTTAATGGGGCTGAACCTGCCAGGTTTTTAGATGTAGGCGGAACTGCAACAAAGGAACGGGTGGCCGAGGCGTTTAAAATTATTTTATCTGACGAAAAAGTAAAAGGCATACTGGTTAATATTTTTGGTGGCATTGTACGCTGCGATATGATTGCCGAAGGCATCATCGGTGCCTTGCAGGAAGTCAATGTTAATGTACCGGTGGTTGTTCGCCTTGAAGGTAATAAAGCAGAACAAGGCTTAGAGCTGTTAAAAAACAGTGGTGTAAAAGTTGAAGCTGTGCAGGGCTTGCAACAGGCAACACAAAAGATTGTTGAGCTTGTTGGGGCTAATGCAGGAGCCAATATAGGAGCAGGCTCATGAG
>JALXDW010000281.1 GCA_027070385.1 Chromatiales bacterium | reverse complement strand
AATTCATGAATATCCAGCAACCGGCAACCCGGGAATATTTTTTCAAACTGGTATTGCATCAGTTGGTCCATACAGGTACCACAGGAAACAATAACCGTTTTTATATCCAGATAGTTTAATGTATTGGCAACCCGGTGAAATAACACCTGATTATCCACAGAAATCTGTTTACCCTTTTTCTCATCACCACTTGCTGATTGTGGATAGCCGCAACACAAATATCCAGGGGGCAAAACAGTTTGCACATTCAAATCATAGAGAACCGCCAACGTTGCTGCGCCAATCTGGCTGAATAACCGTTCCGATCCACAACCGGGAAAATAAAATACTGCTTCCGATTCCGTTGATGTTGTTTCAGGATTACGCAAAACCGCAACATGCTTGTTATCTTCCAGTGCCAGCACCGCGCGGAATGTTTTATTAGGTAAATCCACTGGCATCGGTTTTTTAATAAAATTAACCAGCTGACTCGTTATATTTATTTTACCGGTACTCGATTTAGGCAGTCGCTTGTTATTCATCAACCTGCTGGCTCTTATCAGTTTATATGCCCAACGCTGCGCCCGGTAACCCCACTGAATCATTAACTTACGCATTAATTTGATAACAAAGGTGGTCGTTACATTTAAAAACATTAAGGACACAGAAGTGCCTATATTCAAGCGTTTTTTACCCTGATTTTTAAGTAACGCTCGCATGTTCACCGAAACCTCACCAAAATCAATATTCACCGGGCAGGGACTTAAACACTTATGACAAACAGTACAATGATCGGCCACATCGTTCATTTCATCAAAGTGGCGAATAGAGATACCACGCCGTGTTTGTTCTTCGTATAAAAAAGCTTCCAGAATGAGTCCCGTTGCCAGAATTTTATTGCGCGGTGAATATAGCAAATTGGCACGCGGAATATGGGTATTACAAACTGGTTTACATTTACCACAACGCAGGCAATCCTTAACAGATGCATTTAATGCATCTAACTCATTGGCTTCAAGAATCAGGGCTTCCTGTTCCAATAAACGCAGTGAAGGGGTATAGGCGCCATCAAGGTTGGCGTTTTCCATCAATTTACCCGGGTTAAATACATCCTGTGGATCAATTTTTTGCTTGTATTCTTTAAAGGCCTGCAATGCACTGTTATCCAGATATTGTAACTTGGTAATCCCAATACCATGTTCACCGGAAATAACCCCACCTAAACTTGTTGCCAATTGCATAATTCTGTCAACCACTTCATCGGCTGTTTGCATCATCGCATAGTCGTTGGAATTCACCGGGATATTAGTATGCACATTGCCATCACCTGCGTGCATGTGGGTTGCAACGAACAGGCGACTGGTGCGTAACTTTGCATGGAGTGCATCAAACTTTTTACGCACCTGTTCAAAGTCATGGCCAGAAAAAATTTCTTTTAAGGGTTTTTCAATACGCTCGCGGTAAGAGATACGAACTTGTCTACGTTGCAATAATGTAAACAAGGTTTCGGCACCATTAATTTCACCTGCACTGTTTGGACGAACAGCATCCAGATATAACGAAGCCTTTTCATCCAGATTGCTGAGTATCACTATCCAGCTCTGTTTAATCGTTTGCAAATGTTTGATTGCTGCATTTTTCTTGGCATCAATAATATTGATTGCCTCAACACTGTTCTCATCGTCGGGCGCTTGGCCTAAAATACTAGGGTGTAATTCAGGCATGTCACTGTCCAGGTAATTCAGCACAGAGGCTATCATGCCCAGCTTGTTTTTAATCGACAGCTCGATATTAATCCGTTCAATACCTTCGTTATAGTCACCTAAACGTGGCAGCGGAATCACTACGTCTTCATTAATTTTAAACGCATTGGTATGAGCGGCAATAGCAGCAGTGCGACTTCTGTCTGCCCAGAATTGTTTACGCGCTTCGGCACTGACCGCAATAAAACCTTCAGCACCACGCTGATTGGCAAGCCGAACAACTTCGGAGGCCGCAACAGCCACAGCTTGTTCATCATCGCTGACCACATCCACCAGTAAAATCATTTGAGGCAATTCACGTCGAGGAGCTTTGGGAGAATAGTTCACCGCCTTAACATAACGTGCATCTAAATGTTCCATACCCGCAAGTTGTACATTACCCAGACCATCCAGATAGTCCTTGGTTTCCACTATGGCCGGCACTGCCGTACGCATATCGGTATTGTAAAACTCCAGACAAACGGTTCGGGTAAATCGCGGCATGGTGTGTAAAATAAAGTCGGCCGAGGTAATAATGCCGTCACAGCCTTCTTTTTGAATACCCGGCAAACCACCCAGAAACTTGTCGGTTACATCCTTACCTAACCCTTGCTTGCGCAACGTATTACCAGCAAGGGTGAGTATTTCCGGCTCACCAATAATGGTTGTTCGGTCTGATTTAAAACGTGTCAGCCTGAACTCAACTGTTTGCTGTTCATGAATTTTTCCCAGGTTATGATTCAATCGTTCAACTTGCAACCAGTTACCATCGGGCGACACCATTCGCCATGAAATTAAATTGTCGAGCGTGGTTCCCCATAAAACTGCTTTTTTGCCACCGGCATTCATCGCCACATTGCCACCAATACAAGAGGCATCCTGCGAGGTTGGGTCAACCGCAAATACTGAGCCATTCTGTTCAGCCCGTTCAGACACTCGGCGAGTGACCACACCGGCTTCGGCTCGAATAGTGGCAATTTTTTTATCCACTCCACTGATATATTTCATTTCAACATCAGCCAGCGTTTCGAGTTTTTCCGTATTAATGACCACACTATTGGTTTTTAACAGCACGGCTCCACCGGTATAGCCGGTACCACCGCCTCTTGGCACAATACTCAACCCCAATTCAATACAAGTCGCCACAACTTTTTGAACTTCATCTTCATTATTAGGTGTTATAACAACCAGTGGAAATTCAACACGCCAATCAGATGCATCGGTAACATGAGAAACACGTGATAACCCGTCAAAACAGATATTATCTTTTCGTGTTACCCGTTTTAAACGCGTAGTGACTTTTTTGCGTAAAGCATTTTGCTCGGGAAACCAGTTTTTAAATATTTCAACCGCCTGTTTTGCTTTGTTGACCAACCCCAAAGCCACTTCATTATTATCGGCACGCTCTTCAATTTGCCTCAAACGATGATACAAGGCATTAATTAATTGCTGACGACGTTTACGATTGGTGAGCAAGTCATCCTGAATAAAGGGATTACGCGTTACCACCCACATATCACCCAAAACTTCAAACAACATCCGGGCTGAACGCCCGGTCACCCGTTCACCGCGCAAACTGTTTAATGCATACCAGCTCTCTTCCCCCAGAAAACGGATAACGATTTCACGGTCAGAATAAGAAGTATAGTTATAGGGAATTTCGCGAATGCGATTGGGCATTAGTACCGGTCTTTTAAAAGTTGTTTATGAGGATGGCATTATAGCAGTTTATTGGAAAGCAACGAATCCCTGTATAGTTAGGCGTTTAAAGGGCTCTGACCCCTTTTACTGTTGATTAACAACAGAGGACGACACTTAACCCTGAAGAAGTTATTCAGTAAAAGCCGTAGCAAATATTAAATTGAGTTGCTTTTGCAATGGGTTTAGCCTGCTTATTTTTCCGCTCAATTCTAACAACGCCATAACTCTCCAGTTTTTTTAATGTTCTGGATAAGTTGCTTTCCTCACGACCAGAATATTTCGCTAATTCCCTAATCGTTTCCGGTTTTTTTTCATCCATTATCTGAAGTAATTTAATATTTTTCTCATCGAGTATTTGTGCGACAGATTTAATAGAACTAAACCATATTTTAGGTTCACCACGTTTAGGCTTATAGCGGCCAGCCGCAATATCAATTATACGTTTCTGAATTTTATCTCTTGGCATCACTCCAATTTTAACTGTCTTCATATCAATACCTCTATTCTATTTCCTTTAGGATTTTATTAACTCGATTTAGGAAATCCCTTACTAATTTCTCTGCACTTTCAAAATGGTATGGCACCCCCATATCACTCTGATCCTGGTGTACATGGTCATACTGTATAATACGAGCAGAATATTTCTTGTTCTTACCATGAACCTTGGGCAATGCATGTGCATTGTCCATGCCAAAAATACGCTGATTATGATTATCGTGCAAAGTAAGTGAATAGCGTATTCCATGTGGCCGCTCTTTTGTTACTGCAACTTTGCGCGCTTCAAATCGATACCAATAACCATTATCCTCCCGCACTTCAAAACCGTTAAGATCTAAAAGATAATCTAATCCTGTATCCCTACTCATACCAATCCTTGTATATCACCTACTGATAAGTTTATGCGTAATCTGAAAATATGTCAATATCGGGAAAATATCTACCAATAATATTCACAGCTAATATCAACAACTTATACGTAACCTATTCCTTAATTTATAGCCATAACCTTATTCCACCCATAAAAAAACGGGTGCCGAAGCACCCGTTCTTATACTGCACTCTAAGTAAAACTTAGAATTTAACAGTCATACCAACAGTAGTTACATCTGTGTCAGTACCAGTACCATCTGTATCACGTGATGTTACACCAGCGAAGATACGAGTCTTCTTGCTGAAGTTGTAAGCATACGCTAAACGAGACCAGCTAACATCTGTGTTAGTTGAAGATGTACCATCGTCTTTTTCACCTAAACCAACATCAACTAAATGCTTACCCATTTTGAACTGGTAGTTCAGGTACAAGAAGTCTGTATCAACACCAGTTGAACCGGCAGCACCGGCAGTGATAGTACGGCTTTCAGCTTGTGCACGAACAGTGTGCTGGCCATTTGACCACGAACCAAAGATTTTATCAGAAGTTACTTCAGATACATCGTTAGCACAAAGAGCGTTAGCAGCGGAAGAATCACAAGAATCTTTAGTGATAGTAGCCGCACCGAAGTGGAAAGCACCTACTTTTGCTGTTACTGCTAAAGCAGTTACCGCGCCAGCAACACCATTTTTAGCACCAGCAGCACCAGAAGCAGACTTATCAGTTTCATCAGGGCTATAAGAGAACCAAACTGTTACAGGCTTGAATTTACCTTTATAGCTGATTGAATCTGCTAAGAAACCACCTTGACCATAAGCACCACCAGACATACCGCCACCGATATTACCGGCAGTATTTTCTGAACCTTCACGAGCCTGTAATGAAGTTGCTACGAAAGTATCGTATTTAACACCAGCGCTGTATTTGTATGGTGATTTAATGTTGCCCATACGAATTTCGTGTGCTTTACCAATTTTTAAACCAATTGATGTTTCACGTTTGAATAAAGTGTCAACCGCGCCACCTTTACCAGTTGATGAATCAAAGTTGTCACCAGTTGTATCCATACCAAATTCAAAAGTATAGAGAGCTTTTAAACCACCACCTAAGTCTTCAGAACCTTTGATACCAAAACGACCAAATTTGTTATCTTGAGTTTCAGTTACGTTCAATGAAGCTGTAGTGCTTGAGCTATCTGTTGATTGAATTTCAAACTGACCGATACCGTATACTTTAGGTGCAGCTTGGGCAGCTAAAGGTGCAGCA
>JALXDW010000280.1 GCA_027070385.1 Chromatiales bacterium | reverse complement strand
AAATGGCTCAGGACGCAGACCTAATTTAGGCTTGATAATAGTACCGGCAATATAACCACCGTCTTTGATAGGACGACCCAGCATACGCCACATGTCAGAGATATCCATTGCAGGACCATCAAATAGTTGCAGCATTTTGGGTGGAATGTAGAAGTCGAACATTTGAGCGTTTTTAATATCACCCATGCCCTGGTTATTACCAATTGCAAGAGTCAGGAAAGAAACGATCATGGCACGGCCATCAATGACATTACGATCGAACAATTCGTTCGGGTAAGCAATTTTCATAATGCCTTTGGCTTCGTCAATTTCATAAACTAAAGCGTCAACGCCTTTAGTGAAATCATCTGTTGTTGAAACTTCAACATTTGTACCAGTAGAAGATTCTGCTGCAAAGTGAGCAGCTGCTTCCAGATAACCATAACCTTCAGCAGGTTCCATCGTGTAAGCAACGAGGATATGGTTACCATCTGCAAGTAATGTATCTTCGTTTAAGCTAAGGTCAGAATAACGACCTGTTTGATCTAATAAAGCCATGAAAGGACTCCTTATTATTGATAATTCGGTCTGGCTTTGCTCCGAAAGTGAGCTTACTGCCAGAAAGTTTTGCGACTATACGCAGAATGATACATAATTAATACTCAATTATTTTGATGAATACGATAAGTAAAAGCTTATGAATCTAACTTTCCGACAATTAGAGGTATTCGAGGCGGTTGCCAGGTTGCTGAGTTATACCCAGGCATCGAAAGAATTACACCTCAGCCAACCGGCTGTTTCTATGCAAATCAAGCAGTTAGAGGAAAATGTGGGGATAGCATTATTTGAACAATTAGGCCGAAAGATTTATTTAACCGAAGCCGGACGGGAAATGTACCATTATTGTCGCAGTATTTCGCAACAGCTGGAAGAAGCTGAAGAAGTGCTGGAACAACTAAAAGGGCTTAAAACCGGTCGATTGGAAGTGACCGTGGCGACAACCGCGAATGCTTTTGCCACCCGAATGTTGGCCATGTTCAGTCGGCAACATGAGGGGGTAACGGTAAGTCTGGATGTCACCAACCGTGAACATTTATTACGTCAGTTGGCTGAAAATGAAAAAGATATCGCCATAATGGGACGGCCACCTGAAGATGCCGAGTTGGTCACCGAAGCCTTTGCCGATAACCCTTTAGTCGTGGTGGCCGCTCCCGAACATCCGCTGGCAAAGGAGGCATCACTTATACCTTTATATAAACTGCATGATGAAACCTTTGTCGTGCGGGAGCAGGGCTCAGGCACCCGAACGGCCATGCAACGATTTTTTGATGAACATGGTTTGTCTATCACATCAAGCATGGAAATGAACGAGAATGAAGCGATCAAGCAGTCTGTTCAGGCCGGAATGGGCTTGGGAGTGGTGTCTATTCATACCATTGAACTTGAATTGGAGACCAACCGTTTGGTGATTCTGAATGTTGAAGATTTCCCGATT
Organism: Chromatiales bacterium; assembly: GCA_027070385.1. Lineage (GTDB taxonomy): Bacteria > Pseudomonadota > Gammaproteobacteria > UBA6429 > Thiohalophilaceae > SZUA-37. The sequence continues at coordinate 4,100 of JALXDW010000280.1, read as the reverse complement.
ATGCGGCATTGGTATCTGGTTCATCGAAAAGACAAACGTTTATCACCGGTTGCGCAGGCGTTTCGGGTGTTTGTATTGTCTAAAGCCAATGAATTTGTAAAAGTTGACTATATAAAGGAATAAACTTTTTGAAACAGGATAAGCTGGCTTTTATAGATCCAGATCAATTAGAATAGATTAACATTCAGTGGAACTTTGTATAAACTGCCTAGTCATAAAAATACTCTGTTAATTCGTTAATTAAGTGATTTAAGTGCAAAACAACTTTAAAAAGTACATGCTTTACCTAATCATAGCCGCAGTGGCATGGTTACCTGTACAAGTTGCTTTTGCCGCATCTTTTATAATGCCTGTATCTACACCAGTGGAAATGTCGGTAGGGATGACAACAAATCCATCTCATGGAATGGTTATGACAAAGTCCGCAGGTCAGGTTAACGCCGGTATGACCATGGCACATTGTGATATGCATAAAAACGTTAAACAGTGCTGTCAGTCTGATACGGCTTGCAATATGTCAGATCAGGAATGCAGCAAGTGTTTAACTTTTGTTGCTATGTCCTATTATTACCAACAACCTCATTTCGTTATTCAATATCAAACCCAATACCATCTTCCTCAGCCACTGATTGGCACAACACACCTTACCGATTTACGCCCTCCGCGCACTACAGTGCTTTAATCTTTATTTAATTAAATTTTATTGTTTTAAAAGTAAACATTGCATTGCAATGTAAGCTGAAGTGCATCCCCGTATTGGAGATAATTATGTGGGCAAAAATAAAAATGTCGGCTGTTGTGTGTCTGATCTATCTGACCATGCTATCAACCGCTTATTCACAAGGTTTAACGATGGAACAGGCAGTAGAAAGTGCCATTCAGAACGATCCGGTTCTGGCTTCCATTTATGATAAGGAAAAGGCATTCAGAGAATCCTCTATTGCTGCATCGGCGTTACCGGATCCAAGAATAAAACTGGGGTTAATGAATTTCCCGACCGATACCTGGAAACGAAACCAGGAACCGATGACACAAGTACAGGTTGGAATACAACAAATGTTCCCGGCCGGTGATACCCTCGATTTAAAATCAACCCGAGCATTAAATTATGCCAGTGCCGAAATGGCAAAGGCCAGAATGCAAAAGCGAAAGCTTGTTCGTGATGTGCGCAAGGCATGGCTGGAATATTATTACTGGTTACAGGCTCAAAAGGTTGTAAAGAAAAATCGGGGGCTTTTCAAAAAATTGGTTAAGGTGACCGAATCAAATTATTCAGCCGGCCGGCAATTACAGCAGCATGTTATTCGTGCTGAACTGGAACTTGAATTATTGGATGATAAAGAATCTGAAATTGTTACCAAACAACAGATTGCAAGAGCCCGTCTGGAAAAGCTCATTGGTAAAGAAGTTCCCGATAGCGGCAGTGAAATTGCTGCATTAACTTTGCCGGAGTTACCTGGCGTGACAACATCAACGGAATACAAACACCGATTGGAACAACACCCCATGTTGCAAGTGCAACAGGCCAGGGTAACAGTATCAACGACAGGAATAAAACTGGCAGAGCAAAGTTATAAACCCAACTGGATGGTCGACCTGACCTATGGTGCGCGGGATGAAACATCAACCGGTAAAGAGCGTGCTGACTTTTTATCTGCAATGGTGAGTTTTAGCGTGCCGCTGTTTACCAAAAATCTGCAAGACAGAAAAGTTGCAGCAAGCAAGTTTAAACAACATGCTGCATTACAAAATTTGCAGGATACAAGGAATAAGCTTAAACAACAATATTTGTCCAGCTATGTAGCATGGCAACAGTTAACCGAACGAAGTGAGCGTTATCATAAATCCTTACTGGTTAAAGCCAGACAAAACTCAGAAGCATCTTTAACCAGCTACCAGAGTGGCCGTGGTCTGTTTACCGATTTAATGAAAGCCGAGATTACCGAGTTTAATATGCAATTAAAAGCATTGCGAATTGATGTCAATAAACTCAAGGCACATGCAGAACTAAATTATTTATTAGGAGAAGGTTAATGAAATCATTCATTAAAATTTTGGCATTAGGCAGTGTTGTTTTTATTCTGGCAGCCTGTAGTGAGGACAAGCCAGCGAATAAAAGTGCAACAACCGTTGTTAAAAAAGAAACAGCACTGGAACATGCTGAAAAACATATGGATCCAACTTATATCTGTCCGATGCACCCGGAAGCATCGCAATCGAATAAACCGGGTACTTGTCCAATATGTGGAATGGATCTGGTCAAGATTGAAGATGATACTGAAGCAGCCAGTACAACTAAAGAAAAGAAACTGCTTTATTGGGTTGCCCCGATGGATCCGACTTACCGTCGTGATAAGCCGGGTAAGTCGCCAATGGGGATGGATCTGGTGCCGGTTTATGATGAAGGCGGTGACGGTGCAGTAGTAAAAATTTCCTCGGCAGTTGAAAACAACATGGGTGTGCGAACAACCAAAGTTATTCGTAACAATTTACCAAAAATGATCGAAACGGTGGGTTATCTTGATTTTGACGAAAGCAAAATATCCATGGTTCATCTTCGAACAAAAGGCTGGATTGAGAAATTATACATTCGCTCTGAAGGGGAGCGTGTACATAAAGGTCAGTTGTTATTTGAGCTTTATTCTCCAGAGCTGGTGACCGCCCAGGAAGAATATTTACAGGCGCTACGCAGTGTCAATAAATATTTGATTTATGCTTCAAAAGAACGGCTCAAGGTGCTTGGTATGGGTGACAAGCAGCTTGTCAAACTTGCCAAAACCCGCAAGGTAGAGCAGCGCGTAAAAATCTATGCAAGCCAGGACGGGATTGTTAACCAATTTAATATTCGTGAAGGTATGTTTGTGACGCCAAGTAAGCTTATTTTTAGCCTTGCAGACTTGTCATCAATCTGGTTGTTGGCTGAAATTTTTGAACGCCAGGCTGACTGGGTTAAAGTAGGGCAAAAAGCTGAAGTGACATTGTCCTATCTTCCTGAGCGACGCTGGGTGGGTAAGGTTGAATATATTTATCCCAGCCTGGATGCAAAAACTCGAACACTAAAAGCACGCTTACGTTTTGATAACCCGGATGAATCCTTAAAGCCGGGTATGTTTTCACATGTACGTCTTTATGGAGACGCTTCAGAGAATGCACTTATTGTTCCAAGTGAAGCTGTTATTCGTATTGGTGATAAGGCTCGGGTTATTGTTGCCGAAGGCAAAGGACGTTACCGACCTTACAATGTCAAACTGGGCATTGAAACAGCAGATTTAATTGAAATAAAAAGTGGCTTGAGTGAGGGTGATCGGGTAGTGACTTCGGCACAATTTCTGATTGATTCTGAAGCCAGTTTAAAAGCCAGCTTAAAACGGATGACGGTGCCGAAAAAATCTGGTAGTGGCCAGCCCGATAGGAAAATGGATGACATGAAACCTGCTGCAAAAGCAGAACCAATGGCTGAATCCGCTGAAAAAATAATGGGACAAGGTGTTATTACGGCAATAAATAGCATGGACAATAAAATAACCCTGAGCCATCAACCTATCAGTAAAATTGGTTGGGGAGCCATGACCATGCCTTTTGGCTTACTCGATAATGTGGATATTTCCTCACTCAAACTCAATGATAATGTCATTTTCGAGTTGGTAAAAAAAGGTGATGTTTACGTTATAAAAAGCATCCAGGTTAAATAAAGGAGACGACCATGATAGTAAAAATTATAGACTGGTCGTTACAAAACCGTTTTTTGGTTTTGTTATTAACGGCAATGCTGATTGCATGGGGTATTTTTTCTGTTAAAAATATTCCACTTGATGCCATCCCCGACTTATCCGATGTGCAAGTGATTATTAAAACCACTTATCCTGGTCAGGCGCCAAGGGTTGTAGAAGAACAAGTCACTTATCCATTATCGACGGCAATGTTGTCGGTACCAGGTGCAGTAACCGTGCGGGGTTATTCTTTTTTTAATGATTCCTATGTTTATATTATTTTTAAAGATGGTACCGATCCCTATTGGGCCCGTTCACGTGTACTTGAATATTTAAGTCAGGTTGCAACCCGTTTACCACCTGAAGCAAGACCTGCACTGGGGCCAGATG
>JALXDW010000279.1 GCA_027070385.1 Chromatiales bacterium | reverse complement strand
GCAGAGTAGGCATGCACCAGCTTTTCGAATGTTTGTTGCTTATTATTGCTCATCACTCTATTTTGACCCGCTGGCAGTCCGAATACTTACATTTATATTAGCTTATCGACACACTATTGTGGATTAAAAAAAATAAATTAATTGTAAGGATTTTACCTTGTTCAAGGTCTTCTCTTGTAGCAGCTATATTGTTGCTAACTATTTTTAATTGTATGGAGGAATATCTTATGAAGAAAACGGATAAAAGCCAGACGGCTGAACCACTTATGTCTAACAAACACGCTATTGCCAGTGGCGCGATTGCCGGTGTGGTTGCAATGGGATTACTAGCCGGTGCGGGAGAAGCAGTTGCGGCAAAAAAAGGCTTTGAAAAATGTGCGGGTATTGTAAAAGCGGGTAAAAACGATTGTGGTAATAGCCGTCATGGTTGTTCTGGTCAGGCAGCAAAAGACAAGTTGGCCGATGAATGGTTGTATGTTCCTAACGGTACCTGTAAAAAAATTGCTGGGGCATCTATTTTTGTTAAAAAGAAAAAATAGTAGCACGGCAAAATATTATGAACACGCCTGGTGAGCATCATAATAAAATAAAGCAGAGTGCGTACACCCATTCCGACATCATTCGTGGTGTTGGAGTGGGGTATCGTGCCGAGCATTTTGAATATATTGAGCAAAACAAACCAGATATTCCCTGGCTTGAGATACTTATTGATAATTATATGATGGATGACAGTCCATCCCTTTATTATCTGGATAAGGTCGCGCAAAACTACCCGCTAACTTTTCATGCTGTCGGTATGTCATTGGGTTCGGCAGATGAACTTGATTTTGCATACCTTGAAAAATTAAAGCAGTTAATTGAACAATATCAACCCGTTTATGTATCAGACCATTTATGCTGGACTTCGATTAACGGCTATCATTCACATGATCTATTGCCTATACCCTATACAGAGGAAGCGATTGATGTCGTGATAAAACATATTAAGCAAGTTCAGGATTTTTTAGGGCGACGGATATTACTGGAAAATGTATCGAGTTATATAACATATAAAAACTCTGCAATGCAGGAATGGGAATTTTTAAAGATAATTGCCGAGCAGGCAGATTGCGATATTTTACTGGATATTAACAACATCTACGTCAGTGCCATTAATCATAAGGCCATTAATCATAATATAGATGCAAAGGCTTATTTAGAGCATCTGCCTGTAGAACGTGTAAAAGAAATGCACCTTGCGGGTTACACAGATATGGCTACACATTTACTGGATAGTCATGCTGAAAAGGTTCATCAGCCAGTCTGGCAGTTATATCAAAAGGCTCTTGAAAGATTTGGTAATGTTCCAACCCTGATTGAATGGGATAATGATATTCCTGATTTTTCTGTTCTGCAAGCAGAAGCGAAAAAAGCAGAACGTATTATGCAACAGGTACTAAAGCATGTTGCATAAACTGCAAACAGCATTCCTTAGAAGTATATACAACCCTGAGCTGGAAGAAGATGCTTTAACTTTTATCAGAGAGGTTGATAAC
>JALXDW010000278.1 GCA_027070385.1 Chromatiales bacterium | reverse complement strand
AGTGACAGCAAGTAATAAAACTATAACTGGAAAACGAATAACACCACGTCCCATAAAAGTCATAAAAGATGCATAGACATCTGTTTTGCGATCTGCCTTGAAATTTTTACTACCACGCAATTTCAACTGACTTAATATAACCGGCACAACGGTAAGCGAGAATAACCAGGCAACGGCCACACCCAGCATGGCAAACAAACCAAAGTATTGCATCGGTGGCATCCCTGCCGAAAGGCTAAGTCCTAAAAAACCGGCCATCGTGGTAAAGGTTGTTAAGGTAACGGGCCGCCACATATGTAGCATAGTGCGTACCACAACATCCCCGGCGGAATCGTTAGGGTTGTTTGCGACCTCTTCATAGTACTGGCTAAAGATATGAATGGAATCGGCTACGGCAATACCAATCAGCACCACTGGCAGGGCATTGGTAATAACAAAAAATGGGATACTCGATGCAGCCATAATACCCAAAGCACTGGCAACCGTACCTAGTACCACTACATTGGGAACAAAAGTGCCGCGCCAACTACGAAAGGCAATAAATAAAACCAGAGTAATAATCAACCCCGCTATTGGGTTAAGCCGGGTTGCATCAGCATCAATATAAGCACCCATGTAACCACTCACCGCACCTTCACCTGCAACAAATATTTTTTCACCATTTAATGTTTCGCTTGCATCAACCAACTTGAGCAGTGCCTGATAAACGGCTTGGGCATTGTTCTGATCTATTAATTCAGCAACAATCAATGTTGCACTGCCATCACGTGCCACCAAAGAACCAAGATAAAGTGGAAAATCCATCACTGCTGTACGCACAGCATTGGCTTGTTGCTGTGTAACTGGAGGTTGCTCAAAAAAGGCCTCGACCTGCATACCTTCTTCAGTACCAATAATATCATTTTCAGTTGATAAGCTGGTAACACGATCGGCATCAATGTTCTTAATTTTTTTAATCTGCTCGGTTAATCTGTCGACAAGCAACAATGTTTGTGGTGTAAAAATGCCATTAGGATGGTCACTGGTAATGGCTATCACCATTGGATCTTTCAATCCAAAAATCTCTTCTGATTTGTGCTGATAGACCAGAGCAGGATGGTCAGGCGGCATAAAGGCATCCGAACGTGTGTCCTTTTCAATAGTGGGTATAAAAATAGCGCTGGATATGACTAATGCAAAAGCAAGAAAGATAACAGTCCTTGGCCATGCAATTACCAGTCTGAAAAAATATTCTGCTTTGGTATGACAGGATTGCATTATTTTTTTAGTTATCATTTCGTCTCCTTATTAAGTGTATATGCACCTATATACAATAAAAAATATCTAGATCGCAGTCTTGTTTATTTTGGTTTGTAAACTCTTTTTATATTTCGATTGCATCAACCGACTGATAGCTTCGTTAACCAGACGTACAATGGGCTCAGGTGAAAGATTGAGAAAAGCAATTAACAACTTAATACGAAACCCAGGGATAATACGTGCCTTACCACGTTTAAAACCTTTTAAAGTCTGATACACACATTGTTGCAGTGTAATAA
>JALXDW010000277.1 GCA_027070385.1 Chromatiales bacterium | reverse complement strand
CCCCCCCCGTTTACTGATAGATATAAAACAGGAGCCCCCCTCTGCCCATTTACAGAATTTTATGCAAACATATAATGGCCGTATCCTGTTTTTATCTGAATCAACCGGGCGGCGTGAAGCCTTGCTTGAACTATTGCATGGTATTGATGTTTACCCGGACAAAGTTGATAACTGGCAACAGTTTGTACAAACCGATTCAAAATACGGTATTACCGTTTACCCGTTAACCGAAGGTTTGCAAATCAGTCAACCCGATATTTCGGTGATTAGCGAGTCACAACTTTATGGTAAACAGGTTTTACAACGCCGACGGCGTAAAAAAGAACAACGTGACAGTGATATTATTATTCGCAATCTTGCGGAGCTGACATTAAATGCACCGGTTGTACATGAAGATCATGGTGTTGGCCGTTATCTTGGTTTAACTAATATTGAAGTGGGGAATATTGAAGCCGAATTTTTAATGCTGGAATATGCCGGTGGTGACAAACTTTATGTACCGGTTAATTCGCTGCACTTAATCAGCCGTTATACCGGTGCCTCTCCTGACTCAGCACCATTGCATAAACTCGGCAGTCAACAATGGGCCAAAGCAAAACGTAAAGCAGCTGAACAGGTTCGGGACGTGGCAGCAGAATTGCTCGACATTTATGCCAAGCGTGAGGCTAAAAAAGGTTATGCCTACCATATTGATGATGCACAATATCATGCCTTTGCAAGCAGCTTTCCATTTGAAGAAACACCTGACCAACAAACAGCGATTGATCAACTGATTCGAAGTATGCGCAGTGATAAACCCATGGATCATTTAATCTGTGGCGATGTGGGTTTTGGTAAAACCGAAGTGGCTATGCGCGCAGCCTTTATCGCTGTGCAGGATGGTAAACAGGTTGCCGTACTTTGCCCAACGACATTACTCACACAACAACATCTGGAAAATTTTCGTGATCGATTTGCAGACTGGCCTGTAAAAATCGAATCACTTTCGCGTTTTAAAACAGCCAAGGAAACAAAAGCAACCCTTGAGGAACTGGCTAAAGGTAAAATTGATATCATTATTGGTACCCATAAACTTATTCAAAAAGATATCAAGTACAAACAACTGGGGCTGGTTGTCATTGATGAAGAACATCGCTTTGGTGTCAGACAAAAAGAACAGTTCAAATCTTTACGTGCAGAAGTTGATATTTTGACATTAACAGCAACCCCTATTCCCCGTACGCTGAACATGGCCATGTCAGGCATACGTGACTTGTCCATTATTGCCAGCCCACCGGCCAAACGTCTGGCAATTAAGACCTTTGTCAGTCAATGGGATGATAATCTGATAAAAGAAGCCTGCTTGCGGGAAATTAAACGCGGGGGACAGGTTTTCTTTTTACATAACGATGTTGAAACCATTCAAAAGCAAACTCAGAAAATTGCAGATTTAATCCCTGAAGCCTCGGTTGAATTTGCCCATGGGCAAATGCGGGAAAAACAACTGGAAACCACCATGAGTGATTTCTATCATCAACGCTTTAATATTCTGGTATGTACGACTA
>JALXDW010000276.1 GCA_027070385.1 Chromatiales bacterium | reverse complement strand
TGCATGGATTGTGCTTGTGCGTATTTCTCAAGTCGTTGTAAATTGTCGGTATCAATATAGATATAACCATTTTTTAATTTGTTAAAAATTTTAAATAACTTTGAACGATGTTCATCACTGATACCAACGGCGACAGGCACAGGAATAATACCGCCTAAAAGACAGGCCCAGAATACGTCAATAAAACGCTCGTTATTTTTAAGGAAAATAATCAGTTCATCACCCTGTTTTAAACCGCGTTGCTGAAAAACCGCCAGCAAAGCCAGGGCACGATTTTTTAAATCAGCATAACTAACAACCGTTTCTTTATCTTTACCTTCAATATAGGTAATCGTTTGCTTGTTGTTATCCTGGCAATGGTTGTTAAACGCCTCTGTCAACGTCTGAAATGTGTTCATTACTGCTCTTTACCTTTTACTGATTTTCAGAATAATGGGATTTTTGGCACGCATATTAATACTGGCTTCAAGTTCGGGTGGCGTATCATCGAGTAATTCAAAACGGAATTTTTGTGCCATTAAACCAATATGAATCTGCATTTCGACCATTGCAAAATGGTCACCAATACAACGACGCGGTCCTGCCGAAAAAGGGAGATAACTGAATTTATGCTGTTCTTTCTGCGCATCTGAGGCAAAACGCTGAGGACGAAATTCGTCAACATGATCCCAGTAATCAGTATTACGATGTAAATAATAAGGTGACAGAAAAATATCAGCGCCAGCAGGAATAAAATAATCACCCACGGTATCATCCGCGATTGCTTTGCGTGTAAACAGCCAGACTGGTGGATACATTCTTAGTGCTTCTTCGGTGACCTGCTTGATATACGGCAAATTTTCCAGATCATCAAAACCCGGTGCGCCACTAATCCCGGCCTGTAGCAATTCGCCAATAACTTTCTGGTCAACCTCAGGGTATTTGGCAATAAAATACCAGACCCAGGTCAAGGTGATCGCACTGGTTTCATGCCCGGCAACAATCATGGTCATGACCTCATCCAGCAATTCCTTGTCGGTCATCGCTTCACCGGTTTCTTTATCACGTGCGTCAATAAAAACCGAGACAAAGTCATTGTATTTTTTGGTGGTGGTTCTTCTGGCCTGAATCAACTCTAACAGTAAAGACATTAATGCCCGGTACTTCAAGACCACTTTCATATCACGAGTGGGATCTTCGGTTAAAAAAGCAAATGGATTCTCACCACTTTGTTCCAGCAACGTGTCAACATCATCACTGAACAAAACACGTAATACAATATCCAGCGCCAGATCACTGGCCTCGTAACTGATATCCATTTCGATAGAATCATTTGAGCCCAGCAGGCCAGCCCATTTTTCCATACGTTGCAAGTTACATTGTCGAACCATTTCGACCTGTGCTGCAATCATCGCTTTACTAAAAGCCGGCTGAATCATTCTACGTTGTTTGCGCCAAAAGGCACCATCACTGACAATAATGCCATTACCTAACAGCATTTTGACCCGTTCAAAACCAACACCTTTTTTATAGTTCTGATAATTTTTTAACAGGATATGTTTAATACAT
>JALXDW010000275.1 GCA_027070385.1 Chromatiales bacterium | reverse complement strand
ACGGTATTTGGATTACTGCTTTGGAAGAACAAGGTGAAATCATTGAGCCGCTTAGAGACAGAATTGTAGGTCGTGTTGCTTTGGAAGATATTTTAGATCCATATTCAAATGAAGTTATTGTTGAAGTTGCTCGCGAACTAAAATTAAGCCACGCCAGAAAACTTGAGATGGAGCGGACGCAAAAAGCCAATCAGGATAGAAATAAAAAACTGGTTGATGAACTCGCACAACTGGATTTAGAGCAACTTCAGATTGAAACCAACCCTGTTTCTATTAATGCGTTGCAAACATTGCCGGTTCATAGGCAGAAAAATGTTTTGCGGTACTGGCTACATCATGTATGCAAACTAACCATGCCTGACACAATACATTTGGAGCGTATTGTTAATGAAGTATTAAATGCTGCCGCTGACAGTCAACCCTGTGTAAGCTGGCATGGCGCAAGGGTTCAACGCTATCAGGGCAAGCTTTATGCTGACAAGCCGGAAGATATTTCAGCTGTTCAAACGGAAGTATTGGTATGGCGGCCGGAAAAATCGTTTGAGATAGCGGGGCGACAACTTGTAACGGAGCAATGTTGTGGCAAGGGTCTGAGTGTTAAACAGCTTCAGTCCAAGCAGGTCAACATTCGTTTCAGACAAGGTGGTGAAATGTGCCGACCACAGGGGCGAGCTGAACATCACCATAAGCTTAAAAAATTGTTTCAGGAGTGGCAGGTGCCACCGTGGCAACGCAACCGCATTCCACTGATTTATGTTGAAGATGAATTGGCGCAGGTAGTGGGGTATTGTCTTTGTGAACCGTTTGTTGCAGCGGCGGATGAAGTCGGCTACCAGATCCGGTTTGAATAACTCGCTTCATCGATGAGGTTAGCAGTACAGCGTTTATTATTTTTGTTGCTTGTTTTTTAAAAAAATATCCTCAAATCAGCACTTTGAGGCGTTTTGCGATTGCATCAAAATCAGAAAACGCGCAAAATACAATGCCAGAATAAATAAATCTTATTTTATTCGACTTGTAATTTATATGTCAGAAACTTCATATAAATTAATAACTTGGAAGAAACACCAAATTTATTGCTGCACTATCCTGTAAATGGATATGAGCTGAATTGTTATATTCATTAGGAATTCTATGACGAAATATATTTTCATTACCGGTGGCGTTGTCTCTTCCCTCGGCAAAGGTATCGCAGCGGCTTCATTGGCTGCCATTTTGGAAGCCCGGGGTTTAAAAGTGACCCTGATGAAACTGGATCCTTATATTAATGTCGATCCTGGCACCATGAGCCCGTTTCAGCATGGTGAAGTATTTGTGACCGAAGATGGTACCGAAACCGATCTGGATTTAGGTCATTATGAGCGTTTTATCCACTCAACCATGACCCGAAATAACAATTTCACCACAGGGCAGATTTACGAGAAAGTGATCAGCAAAGAACGCCGCGGTGATTATCTGGGTGGAACGGTACAGGTTATTCCGCATATTACCGATGAAATAAAGGAAAGCATTCGCCGAGGTGCCGAAGGCACGGATATTACATTGGTTGAAATCGGTGGTACCGTGGGCGATATTGAATCGTTGCCTTTTCTCGAAGCCATTCGGCAAATGGGAGTTGAAGAAGGGCGACACGGTGTTGCCTATATGCATTTAACATTGCTGCCCTATATTCCGACAGCAGGTGAAATCAAGACCAAACCCACGCAACACTCGGTGAAAGAGTTACGTTCCATTGGTATACAGCCTGATGTATTGGTGTGTCGTGCCGATCGTGAAATTCCAGATGAAGAACGGCGTAAAATTGCTTTATTTACCAACGTACATCCGGAAGCGGTTATTGCCGCACTGGATGTGGATAGTATTTACCGTATTCCTAAATTGCTCAATGAGCAGGGAATGGACGATATTATACTGGAGAAACTGCGCATTGATGCCCCCGCTGCGGACTTATCCGATTGGGATAAGGTCATTGATGATTTGCAACATCCAACACAAACCATCACCATTGGTATGGTGGGTAAATACATGGGACTGACAGAAGCCTATAAGTCTTTGTCAGAAGCCCTGGTTCATGCTGGTATTCATACAAAGACAAAAGTTGAAATCACCTATATTGATTCGGAAGATATTGAAAAAGAGGGCACAGCTTGTCTTGAAGGCTTGAGTGCGATATTGGTTCCGGGTGGTTTTGGTTTACGTGGTGTTGAAGGTAAAATTGCCGCAGTACAATATGCACGTGAGAATAAGGTACCGTATCTTGGTATTTGCCTGGGGATGCAGGTGGCCGTGATTGAATATGCACGTAATGTGGCCGGTATCAGCAAAGCACACAGTACTGAATTTGAACCAACAACACCGGAACCGGTTATTGGTTTGATTACCGAATGGACTTCCGACGATGGCTCAATAGAAAAACGTGATGAGCATTCCAATATGGGTGGCACAATGCGTCTGGGTGGTCAGCGTTGCAAGTTGGCGCGCGGTTCTAAAATTTATGAATGTTATCAGCAGGACGAAATTATAGAACGTCATCGCCATCGTTACGAATTTAACAACAAGTATTTAAAACCGCTTGAAAAAGCCGGGCTGGTTTTTTCCGGCAAATCGATAGACGGCAATTTGGTGGAAGTTGTTGAAGTGGCTGATCACCCCTGGTTTGTTGCCTGTCAATTCCATCCGGAGTTCACCTCAACACCCAGAGAAGGGCATCCACTGTTTACCGGATTTGTTTCAGCAGCACGTCACAAATCCAGCTAGATTTTTTAATAATATAACCGGATGGGCATGTGCTTGTTTGGTATGAATGATGAGAGAGATTAATGTCAAAAATTAAAAGTATTAAAGCAAGACAAATTATTGATTCACGTGGCAACCCGACGGTTGAAGCAGATGTGATTTTGGAAAATGGTATAATGGGACGCGCTGCTGTGCCGTCAGGTGCATCAACCGGTGCACGCGAAGCTATCGAGTTACGCGATGGTGATAAATCAAAATTTATGGGCAAAGGTGTACTGAAAGCCGTCGGTCATATTAATAAAGAAATAGCCAGTGTATTAATTGGACAGGATGTTAGCGATCAGAAAAACATTGATGAGATGATGATTAAACTGGATGGTACTGATAACAAAAGTAACCTTGGTGCCAATGCGTTGCTTGCAGTTTCCATGGCTTCGGCCCATGCGGCAGCAAATGATAATGGTATACCTTTATATGAATACCTGAAGACAGGTAGTGAATTTAGTTTGCCCGTTCCCATGATGAATATTATTAACGGTGGTGAACATGCAGACAATAGCGTTGACCTGCAGGAATTTATGATCATGCCGGTTGGTGCAAAAGACATTGCACAAGCAATTCAAATGGGTTCCGAAGTTTTTCACACATTAAAAGCAGTACTTTCTGCCAAAGGTTTAAATACCGCTGTGGGGGATGAAGGTGGCTTTGCTCCCGACTTGCCTTCAAATGAAGCGGCTATCACTGTTATTTTGGAAGCCATTGAAAAAGCCGGTTATAAAGCAGGCGAAGATATCATGATTGCGATTGATGCAGCCAGTAGCGAGTTTTATGAAAACGGTAAATACAATCTGAAGTCAGAAAATAAAATACTCTCAGCGTCAGAATTTATTGATGTACTGGAAGACTGGGTAAATAAGTACCCCATTATCAGCATTGAAGATGGACTGGCTGAAGATGATTGGGATGGCTGGGCAGAGTTAACCGAACGATTAGGCCAAAAAGTACAACTGGTGGGTGATGACTTGTTTGTTACCAATACCGAAATTTTCAAGCAAGGCATCGACAAAAAAATTGCCAACTCGATTCTGATTAAAGTCAATCAAATCGGTACACTGACTGAAACATTAGCTGCTATTCAAATGGCAAAAGATGCCGGTTACACAGCTGTTGTCTCGCATCGTTCAGGTGAAACAGAAGATACAACGATTGCAGATTTAGCCGTTGCAACAGCCAGTGGTCAGATTAAGACCGGCTCAATGTCACGCTCTGATCGTGTTGCAAAATATAACCAGCTGTTACGCATTAACGAACAACTTGGCAGTGCAGCCGTCTATCCTGGAAAGCAGGCTTTTTATAATCTCAAGTAAAACAAATGCCAACGCGCTACCTCGCCATTGTACTCGCCATATTATTCATATTACTGCAATATGACTTATGGTTAGGCGAAGGTGGTATTACGGCAGCGTGGAAACTGGAAAAAACAATAAAATTACAACAGCGGCAAAATGCGCGATTAAAACAGCGCAATAATGCACTGGAAGCAGAAGTAAAAGACTTGAAATCCGGTTTACAGGCGATAGAAGAAAGAGCGCGCAGCGAATTAGGCATGATAAAGGAAGATGAAACATTCTTTCAGGTAATTGAAGAATAAAAATGGATTATTGAGGGCATTTTAAAGAGTGAGCCATTCAGCAGAGACAGCAAAAATCTGGGCGATTATCCCGGCTGCCGGTACAGGTAGCCGCATGGGTGCAGCGATGCCTAAACAATATATTCGAGTGAATGGTCGCAGTGTTATTGAACATACATTGGGTAAGCTTGCTGCTTGCAACCTGTTTCAAAAAATCATTGTTGCCCTGTCAGCTGAGGATGAATATTTTATTAACCTGTCTTCGGTAGCGGCCTATCCGATACAGATTGTCGAAGGTGGAGCAGAGCGCAGTGATTCGGTATTGTCTGCACTTGAATACCTTAAAACAGTTGCAGATGATAATGATTGGGTATTAGTACACGATGCGGCACGTCCGTGTGTGCCTGTTGAAGATATTACCCGCCTGGTTGAAAAACTTAAAACACATGCAGTTGGGGGCATTTTAGGTTTACCGGTTCGAGATACAATGAAGCGTATAGTGGCTGATAAAAGCACCACGTTGAAAATTCAGACAACAGAAGATCGGGAAAATCTTTGGCATGCGTTAACCCCGCAAATGTTTCAGATTGGCACCTTACATAAGGCTTTAACCGAATGTCAGAAAAAAGCAATTCCGGTAACTGATGAATCGTCTGCAATAGAACAGTCAGGGCTAAAACCCGTGATGGTTGAAGGCAACAGTTGTAATATTAAAATTACTCAACCGGATGATTTACAGTTAGCAGCATTTTATCTGGGACAACAGGAATTTTCGTAGTACGAGTAGCGGACAAGAAATAAAATGGATATCAGAATAGGAAATGGTTTCGATGCACATAAATTTTCCGATAGGGTTAATACGGATGCTGAATTAATCTTGGGAGGAGTCAGTATTCCGCATACAAAGTGTTTGTTGGCTCATTCAGATGGTGATGTGGTGCTGCACGCTTTATGTGATGCAATTTTAGGTGCATTGGCTTTGGGCGATATCGGTAAACATTTTCCAGATAACAGTGATGAATTTAAAAATGTCGACAGCCGTATTTTGCTGCGCCATGTTGTTGTCTTAATGAAAGCCGATGATTATAAAATACAAAATGCCGATATTACCATCATTGCGCAAGCACCCAAAATGGCATCGTACACAAGCAATATGAGAAAAAATATTGCAGCAGATTTGCAAACCGATAAATCCAATATTAACGTCAAAGCTACAACAACAGAAGGCATGGGCTTTACTGGTCGGGGTGAAGGTATTGC
>JALXDW010000274.1 GCA_027070385.1 Chromatiales bacterium | reverse complement strand
TACTCGGTGTGCAGCCTGATCTTTAAACATATCGGTACTTAACTGGATATCATCCTGTTTCATTCCCTGACTGGCCAGATTCTGCTGCATTTGCTGCATCAATGTTGTGGCTTCCTGCTCAGTCAATGCCTTGGGCACTTCAATAGGATGCAATTCGATTAATTTATCCATGGCGACCTGTTTCAGGTTCGCTTTAATTTTGGCATCGAGCTCACGCTGCATATTTTCACGAATGTCTTTACGCATTTGCTCAATATCACCACTTTCTACACCCATTTTTTTAGCAAATTCTTCATCGACCGCGGGCAATGCAGCCTGCTCAACCGATTTAACCGTAATTTTGAATTCAACCGGTTTACCGGCTAACTCTTTTTGTGGGTAGTTTTCCGGGAAAGTCAGGGATAATGTGGTTTCCTCCCCTTTTTTCAGACCTTTCAAACCCTCTTCAAAACCAGCAATCATACGACCTGCGCCAATTTCAACCGCCATATCGGAGCCAGTACCGCCTTCAAAGGCTTCACCATCAACACGACCAGCAAAATCAACCGTGACCTGATCACCTTCTTCAGAAGCGCGATCAACGGCTTCCCAGGTACGATTCTGTTTACGGATGGTTTCAATCATCTCATCAACATCGGCATCGGTAATTTCTGCGGTTTCTTTTTCGATAACAACGTCATCAAAGCTGGCAATTTTCACTTCGGGGTACACTTCAAACGTCGCTGTGTATTTCAGACCATCCGTTGCAACTAAATCATCACCAATTGTTGGGCCACCCGCAGGACGTAATTTTTCCTGCGTCACCGCTTCATAAAAAGTAGATTGCACCAAATCACTGACAATTTCCTGACGAACCTGACCACCATAGTGCTGTTTCACTACTTTTAGAGGCACTTTACCGGCTCGAAAGCCTTTGATTTTTGTCGTTTTCGCCATGCTTTTCAGACGTGATTCCACGGCTTCAGCAATTTGCTCTTCGTTAATTTCAACCATCATGCGGCGTTCCAGCCCCTGAGTCGTTTCAACAGAAACTTGCATACTCATAAAACCTCTTAAATTTTAATAACTTATAAAAATGGTGCGGAAGGTGGGACTCGAACCCACACGCCTTGCGACACAGGTACCTAAAACCGGCGCGTATACCAATTTCGCCACTTCCGCAGATTGACTCTATTATATCAAGCTCTTAAGTGATTGTTAAAACTAAAAAACACTCACCACTTATCGCTTTTGGGATGAGTACCCAGGCTAAGTTTGTGGGCACTTAATGTAAAACGGTGTTTGCCTTCCTATGTCCAAGCATATATTCAAGAAAAACCGCCTTGAATCAAACAAGCTGGCATCTTAACAAAACATTGCGGAGCAAGATATTAAATTTTGCATAAGGTTATTTTCATCCAACCTTTGCTTTACCAAAGCACATTAAAGACACCGGCCAGAAAGATTAAAATTAACCAAAGCCATAAGCTTCGTTGTACCAGTTGTATGCTGCGTTTAATATCTAACGCATTGGGTTTTGTTCCCTGCCCTAATATCGGGCGGGTGACTAGCTGGCCATGATATTGCGCTGCCCCGCCAAGCTCTAACGCTAACGCACCGGCACCGGCCGCCATCACCACACCGGGATTAATGCCACGCCAATGATGAGCCTGGGTTTTCCAGCAATAAAGTGCATTCTCCGTTTGGCCAACCAGAGCGTAGGTTAGTGCGGTCAATCGAGCCGGTAACCAATTTAATGCATCATCCATACGTGCAGCAAACCAGCCAAACGCGTGGTAACGCTGATTTCGATAACCCCACATTGCATCCAGTGTGTTCGACAGGCGATATAAAACAACCCCGGGAACCCCCAGGACTAAAAACCAGAAAAGCGCAGCGAAAACAGCATCGTTACCATTTTCCAGTACTGACTCAATGGTGGCCCGACTAATGTCACTGTCCTCCATATTCAGTGTATCCCGACTCACCATCATTTGTACTTGCTGGCGAGCCAGGCCAATATTGTTATTCAGCAAAGCCGTGGACACTGCCAATGCATGTTGAGCCAGACTCTGGTTACCCAGGGCAAAATAAAGCAAAACCGTTGCCACAATAAGTCCAAACGCATTTGCTTGTAATGTTAACCACAAAGCCATACCAACCAGAGGTAATACCGCAACGCACCAGGCAATCAAACCCAGCGTTTTTCTATGCCCATCCGTGATGTTTTGCCCACCATAAAAAAAAGATTCAATTTTTAAGGCAACCTGACCAAAACCTGCCAGAGGATGAAAACGTTTGGGCTCCCCCAATAAGGTGTCCAATAATACTGCCACTAAAACTTGTAATTCCGTTATCATGGCAACAGTTTACCTGAAGAATGTTTTTGCAGAAGTCATAATGAACAAAAATAAATTAACTTATCCTACCTTAATGATTCAAGGCACCACATCGGATGCCGGCAAAAGCACCATTGTCAGTGGTTTATGCCGTATTCTTCTGCAACAGGGTAAAAAGATTGCCCCGTTCAAACCCCAGAATATGGCACTAAACAGTGCCGTGACCATTGATGGCGGTGAAATTGGCCGCGCCCAGGCAGTACAGGCGCAAGCGGCCGGTATTGAAGCACACACCGATATGAATCCGGTGTTGATCAAACCCAATACTGATGTGGCAGCACAAGTGATTATTCAAGGCAAAGCATTGTCTGATATGGATGCTGCCGCCTTTCACCACTATAAACCGGTTGCCATGCAGGCGGTTGTTGAATCCTATACGCGCTTAGCCAAACAGTACGATGCCATCATCGTCGAAGGTGCTGGCAGTCCGGCCGAAATTAACTTGCGGGATCGCGATATTGCCAATATGGGCTTTGCTGAACAAATCGACTGCCCGGTGATTATCGTTGCGGATATTGATCGCGGTGGTGTATTTGCCCATTTAGTGGGCACATTGGAACTGCTGAGCCCCAGCGAACAGGCGCGGGTTAAAGGCTTTATCATTAATCGCTTTCGTGGTGATATTGCTTTGTTGCAACCGGGCATTGACTGGCTGGAAAATAAAACAGGCAAGCCTGTGTTCGGGACATTACCTTACTTAAATGGCTTTCACCTCGAAGCCGAAGATGCATTAAACAACCAGCAAGTACTCACCGAAAAAAAATTAAAGGTTATTGTGCCTGTTCTGCCTCGCATCAGTAACCATACTGACTTCGATCCACTGCGCTTACACCCCCAGGTTGATTTTGAATTTATTGGCGCAAACACTTCCATTCCTGAAGCGGATCTTATCATTCTTCCCGGTAGTAAAAATGTACGACATGATTTTAACTGGCTGACCGAACAAGGCTGGCAACAGAGTATTCACAGACACTTACGTTATGGTGGCAAACTCATCGGCATTTGCGGTGGCTTTCAGATGTTAGGCAATCGCATTCACGACCCGCTTGCTCTGGAAGGACAGGCTGGTTCAACCAATGGATTTGGTTTACTCGATTTTGAAACAACCCTCGAACAGAATAAGAAACTAACCCGTGTCACCGGGCAACTCAGCATTGATAATACAACGATCAGTGGCTATGAAATTCACATGGGGACAAGCCACGGCAGTGCGCTTGAAAACCCGGCTGTTTTATTTGATGCACACCCGAATAATCAAAAAACCGATGGTGCACGCTCTACCGACAATTTAATTATTGGCACCTATTTACACGGCCTATTCGAAAATCAGGCCAGTTGTAACAGCCTGTTGCAATGGGCAGGGCTGGAGCAAGTCGAGACCCCAAATTATCAACAATTAAGAGAGTCTGAAATTAATCGTCTTGCACAACTAATGCTGCAACACATTGATATTTCAAGTATTAATCAGGTGATTTTTCAATAAGCTTTATATTTTTCAAGAAAATCTGTATTTTTTGGATTTTAGAGTGTCAACAATCGTCATTTCTGTTTAAGATTTTTCATATTAAGCCGATAAACATTGAACAAAAGCAAAACAGCCTCTTGCGAGATAATATGTTATTCGGAGTATACAAATGTTAAAAAAACTAACAATTTCAATGAAACTTGGAATGGCATTTACTCTTGTTATTGCCTTTTTTCTGATTGCGACGTGGATTTCAATCAGCGCAACTCAGGCTATCGGTGCTAAATTTGAACAATTTTTCCAGCAAAACTATACACGCCAACATGCCTATCAGACCATGTTTGCCGATGGCCTGTTATCTGGTATAGCACTACGGAACCTGGTACTTCGTCCTAAACTGGTCAAACCTTATAAAGTCGTACCTAAAGCAATAAAACGGTTCGATAATGCACTCCAAACGGCTGAAACATTGGCAGCTAATGACAAACAACTCCAGGATGCCCTGAAAAAAATAAAAACGCATTGGTTACAAGCCCGTAATGCAAAATTAAAAGTCCTTGAGGCACTGAAAAGCGGTGATATAGCTTCTGCAAAACAGATACTGGTCAAGCAGGAACATCCTCACTGGCAAAAAGTCAGAATTACAGTTCAAAAACTGGTTTTAAAAGAAGAAAAAGAAACCGCTAAATTACAAGAGGAAATGTTAGCTGAAACTTCACAGGCAAAACTCAATGCCGTGATTTTTACATTCATTGTTATCTGCCTTACCATCGCTGTTGCCTTTATGATGACCAAACTGATCAAAAAAACATTGAGTGGCATTATTGACTCGCTCAATAATATTGCCCGTGGCGAAGGTGATTTAACCCGCCGTTTGGATGAAACCGGTAAGGATGAGGCAGCTCAACTTGCCAGGGCATTCAATGAATTTGTAACAAAAATTCAGGGGCTCATTCGCGATGCCAGTGAAACAGGTTCACAACTGACAAGCTCAGCCCAGCAGTTAACTGAAATCAGCGTTGATACAAAACTCAACGTGAATCAGCAGGAATCTAAAATTGAACAGGTCGCCACAGCCATGAACGAAATGGCTTCGACCGTACAGGAGGTTGCTCGTCATGCAACCGAAGCATCCAATGCTGCACAACAGGCCGATACGGAATCAACGAACGGGCAGAGTGTTGTGACTCATGTGATTTCATCCATTAATGATTTGGCCGCAGAAGTGCATAACGCAGCCGAAGTTATCCATACTGTGGAAAAAGATGCCGAACAAATTGGAACGGTGCTGGATGTAATAAAAGGTATTGCCGAACAAACAAATTTACTCGCTCTTAATGCGGCCATAGAAGCAGCCCGGGCAGGTGAACAAGGACGCGGGTTTGCAGTGGTTGCTGATGAAGTACGTACCCTCGCCAGTCGCACTCAGGAGTCCACCCAGGAAATTCAGGAAATGATTGAACGTTTACAGGAAGGTTCCAAATCTGCCGTGCAAGCCATGCAGCAAGGCGAAGAAAAAACCCAACAAACGGTTGATGAGGCTCAACAAGCGGGCGAAGCTTTGACCTCAATCACAGCTGCGGTCTCAAAAATAGTGGAAATGAACACACAAATTGCAAGTGCTGCTGATGAACAATCATCGGTTACTGAAGATATTAATCAAAATGTTACCTCCATCAGCACACTTTCAATACAGGCAGCAGAAGGCGCAGAACATACTGCGGCAGCCAGCCAGGATTTGGAGCGACTGGCAAGTGAACTACAAAACCGAATGGGCAGCTTTAAAATCTGATTAAA
>JALXDW010000273.1 GCA_027070385.1 Chromatiales bacterium | reverse complement strand
GTATAGTCCAGCTCTCAAAGCGCCTGTAGCTCAGCTGGATAGAGCACGGCCCTCCGGAGGCTGCGGTCATTCAGATTAAGGGCACACAAGGCAGGAGTCATAGTACATTACAATTCTTATTTGCGCCCTTAGCTCAGCTGGATAGAGCGCGGCCCTCCGGAGGCCGAGGCCAGAGGTTCGAATCCTCTAGGGCGCGCCATTTTCTTATATTTCAATACCTTAAAATTGCAGTAATCCGTCTGTTTTACGTTTTGACAGCAACCCTGAAAAAATAAAGGTCAAATCTTCACCCATAACAGGGCAAAAGTCATGACCATTACCCTGAAACAATCAAAAAACAACATTTTTAGCCTGTGCCCAAACGGTGCCCATATCGTGCCCGGATTGAAAACAACAACTATTTCCATGCTATACAATACCTATAGCTTGACCACAACCCCACAATGTGCGCTACAAAATGATAAATCAGGTGATCAAAGTCAGGAGAATGTGCAGCTTGATAATAATCCTAAATAAATCATCTTTTGTTATTAAGCCAAAATGTGCAAGTAAATACCCACAAGCCTTATCAATAAATGACTCAAATGAGGTTTGTTACAGATAAGATCATATTAATCAAAAATGAATCAGGATTTTCATCTCTAAAAAAACATTATTCATTATTTATTCATAAATTATGAATATAATACCCCGACTTAAATTTTAATTATCATAGACTAAGGGACTGTGCATGAAGAGCAAGCCGCTCTCTTTTAAAAAGAAAGTGTTAGTGTTTAGCTGGTTGTTGTACCTGTGCAGTCTGTTACTGCCCGCAGTGGTTATCAGTCATCAAACTCTATGGGGTTATGAGGTGGCTCTGATAGCAATGAGTGCTTTTGTTTCAGCTGATTTTGGTCTGTTATGGGGAGTTATGGGTATCACTGCTGTGGGGAATAGTATTTCTTTATTTTCCCTATTACTGTTTTTTTTATTTGACGCATCAAAAAAATCATGGTTATTCTATTTGTTGATACTGTATTCGTTGGTAATAGCAGCTGCTATTACCAATATGGGTATGTTGATAGCAAACCATTATTCCCTGCACTTTGCCGCCTATCTTTGGCTTGCATCCTGTTTATTATTATTTACATCTGTTTTTATTGCCTACCAAGAGACTAAACATGAAATTTAAAATGAATGTACTTCTTTTCTATTGTGTTTTTTTAGCTTTTTTTGTTCCATTGCTGTGTCATGCTCAAGATGCTGTCAATCATGTTATCCATCCTGTTGAAGCTTATTATGGTGGTGAAGCACAACGACAACGGGTTGATCTGACGATTAAAGGCGAATTAAAGACTCTTATGATTTCTGTGAATCCCGTTGATAATGAACTTATTATTCCAAACGATTCGATCCTAAATTCGCTCCTAAATGAGTGGCAATCCCCTGAAGAACCCATTGAAAGAATCAGAAAGTTCTCCAGTTATTCTTTAGGGATATTTTTTAAAGACAAAATCGTCTTTGATTCCAGAAAAACGCACTATGATTATATTCAATTTTCAAAGGTATGCTATAACCTTGAGAACAGACCTCAGTTACTGTTTTCAATGTCAGTAGAAGGAACGGCTAATGCGGATATTCATGATATTTTGTTTATTTATTATGAGCCGGAAGATAAACAATTTCATCACAAAATTGTGGCGTCCAAATATGTGAAAGCGGGATGCGATATTAGTCAGGCAAACAAAAACAAACAGGCTGTCAATACACTCAGAACCGATGGCTTAATGATACTTAAGCAACTAAGCCCCAGTGAAGACGCCACTCAAATTGCCATCGAAAAAAATTCACATTATTCATTACCCATAAAGACCATCACACAGGCAAAACTCGATGAATTATTTGAACAATTTAAGCAGTTAAAAAGTAAGTCTGATGATGTGTTTTCAGAAAATACTGATCCCAATATCATATACGACGCTGATTTAACACCCAGATATGCCATCACAACACCTATCGAGAACAAACAGTGGAGAATTGTTGAGCTGAGTTACACTGAAATATGGCACTCATGGGGCGTTCTGCTGGCACTGAACAAACAGACAGGGCAATGGACTTCATTTTATTCTATCCCCAATGGCGGTTCAAAGATTTTTCTGTATCAACCTGATTTATTTAAATTAGAGAAAAATATCTTAACAGGAACGTTCTGTCCCTATTGCAGTGCAGGCAGTTACTGGGGAAGCTGGAAAGATTTTGAGATCAATTTAGATGAATTTACTGCCAGACCAATTAAGATTGAAAAACAATCGCTTTGACAACAAATGACTCATATTAACTAAAAAAACTCGGGGTTCATTGAGCGTACGGTTTTGCCCGCCATAAACGGCTGTAAGGCATCATTGTCAAAACTTTGCTATTTTGGAACGAACACGATGGTGACAATTTGTACTGGCATTGCCCGTGATAACTCCCCTGGTTTTAAAAATCGATCGCTGCGCGAGGCTTTTTCTTTGATGAAGACTCATCCGTATTAGCTTCCCGCTCAAAAGCAGCAGGCTTAAGGCTCGCGATTCCTGCTGCGCAGGGCGGCCTTAATCCAGCGGCTTTTGACCTCTGTTTGTACCATAAACGAATTTGAACAGCTTCTTTCTATTTTAAAGATTAACCGCTTTAAATCAAAAAAGACGCTGCGCAGAAAAAGGTAAAAAGGTAAAAAAACAAAAGCTAATTAAAGGCTCCTGGCCAGGCGAAACCCTATATCGCTGTTCCGAACGCCCGGATCGTAGCCGTTACGACTCGCACTACGCTGGCTGCTGGCACCATAGCGCCAGCTACCGCCACGATTGACCCGGCTGGACCCACCTGATGCACCAGCTGGGTTGTTCTTTGGGCTGTTATTATAATAGCTCCTGTTATACCAATCCTGTACCCATTCATAGACATTGCCCGACATATCATAAAGCTCCAGACCATTGGCTCGCTTTTGACCCACGGGATGCGTTGTCTTGCCACTGTTACCCTCGTACCAGGCAACCGAGTCAGGGTTGCTGCCTCCGCAATACTTCTGATTTCGACCACCACTGCGACAAGCGTATTCCCATTCCGCTTCCGTGGGTAAACGATAATGTTCACCCGTTTGATTGTTTAATCGTTGAATGAATGTTTGCACATCATGCCAACTGACCCTTTCTACAGGGCATTCACCGCCGCAATTTTTAAATTTAGATGGGTTATCGCCCATCACTGCTTGCCATTGATTTTGGGTGACCTCATATTTACCCAGCATGAATGAACCCACACAAACTCTATGAACGGGTTGTTCGAAATAATAACCAGAGTTTGAGCCCATCTGGAAACAACCGGATGGCACTTTAATCATATGGGGTTTAGCCGCTTCTTCAGCTTTAATCAGATAAGCCAGTGACTGACGATAATATTTGCCTTTCTTGCCCGTGTTATTAACATAACGTTCAAATAATTTAGCAGCACGCGTTTTTTGCCCGGATTCAAACAGGGCTTTAGCTTCAAAATAATCAAAACTTTTGGGTAAGCGACGCCCCATTGACTTGATTTCCCGTATGGTGCTCAGGGACGCAGAGTAATTTTTGGCCTTTAGCTGCCCCGCCAGTTTGGTTTGCAACATGTCATAGCGTATTTCCGGTGACAGTGCATGGCTGTTCATACTCATAATAAGTAAACAGCTGAGCAGGAATAAACGAATATACATTGAGGTCTCCTTTTAGTTAATATTCAGTTCGTAAGCCTGCCAGATAGTATTGCCTGACAGATATTTCTTTTTGGTGGCAACCAGTCGGTCATCCAGATAGACATAGAGTGTGACATTGCCAGCATTACCGCCATAATGTTTGATGCTGGCTTTATAGAGCCCCGGGCGCTGGTTTAATTTGACAGAGATATTTTCAGGACCGTATTTTTGTGTATTATCCACATCCAGTTGCATATTAGCAGTGGTGTTATTCTGGTAGAAACAATGCTCATTGGAGGGTCCTGTGACGTGTAAGTCCATGTCAGAATTAATGCTGTCCCAGACTAAGGTAAACCGGGCTTTGACGGGGCGGGTGCTGCTTTTGATATGGAACGTGCGCCGTTGTTCTTTGCCTAAACTGGTATAAACAATATTAATAGTATTTTGACCATTGAACAACACGACTTTATTGCTGAAACTGCCATCCTGATTGAGCTGGACCATTTGTTCAATGCCATTGAGTCGGTAGGTGATATTGGATTCGTCAATAGAGGCCAGGTTTATCACTTTACCACGAATGTTTATCACGTTTTTGGTGGTTTGTCTGGGTACGTCATAAAAAGCAATTTCAATGGCTTCACTGTCATCGAGCATGTCCTCAAAGGACTGGAAGCTCTGTTGGTTGGGTTGGTCATCATAGAGGTTTTGTGCATTGTCGCCTGTGTTTTCTGTTGAGCCTAATAAATCTTCAAATGAATCGTTATTTGAAGGTTGAGATGAGGCTTCTGTCTCATTGAGCCGTTTTTCAAAAACATCTGCGGATTGTTTTCTCTTTCTCTCTTTTTCTTTTTTTCTATTGCGCTTTGAAATATAATTTTTAAACGCTTCGATACCATAAGATGCTTTGGTGACAATAGCATAATCACCTGAATAAACAGAACCCGTTTTATAATGCGTTTGCCCTGTTGTTTTAACCACCGCTTTAAGGTGTTTCACTACCTTCTTCGCATCGGATGCTGATAGCCAGACATAGGCTGAATCATGAGCATAAGGCGTGGTATTGTCCTTATTAAAAGTACCAAAGGCCCTACTTTGCTCACCCAGCCTTGAGGTTGAAACTGCAATGGTTTTGTTCCAGTCAGAACTATATGGCGAATTAAGGCTGGTTGAACCTCTGCTTTTTGTCAAAGCCCCGGTATCACAGCGTACAAACAGGTTATGAAAGTCATCCAGACCCTGTGTTTTATATTTTGGTGTATTACCCACATTACCCAGAGATACCATCAGTTCAACATCATAGAGTCGAAGTTGGCTTTCCATTGTTCTGGCTTCATTAGCCATAATTTCATGCTGTTCCCTGTTTTGAAAATCAACTTTTCCAACCCACACATCGGAGGGAATATATCGCCACTTTGCAGTACAGTTAAAAACAGGTTCAGCAAGCAGTGTCCAAAATTCCAGTGTATAGTCAATTTCTGCTTTAAAATAATTGACAGGTGTACCATTGCTATTGGAAAGCGTACCTTTTATTGATGAAAGTGAGTCAACTTCTATATTGTGACCTGTTATAAAAATACGATCATCTGCTAAAACATTTAATGGTAAAGTAGTGGTTATAAAAAATATAAAAAATAATATTCGGTATTTCATAGAGTCCTTCTGAGCATCAAATCTTCCCATAGTATTAAGGGAATACTTATTGTAGCCAACCTGACTCCGTGCATCAAATAGACCGGTCTGATTGTAGGAGGTATATTACATGCCTTTAAATACAGTAAATCATTTAAAAAACAAATTTACCATTTCGTGTTTCTTTTTCTTACAACTGCCATTTTATGACTATTGACAGGATACTTTATATGAAAATGTCGCCAGTAAAGCAAAATGATCGGAAGGCATTTGATTATTTGCATCAGGCTTATTGCCTGTTAGCTGGATCTGTTTGGCTGCCAGGCAATCACCACTGATATAAAAA
>JALXDW010000272.1 GCA_027070385.1 Chromatiales bacterium | reverse complement strand
GTCAGCACCTTGTGCCTGAGCTATGACCGGAATGTCGTTGCGTTCCCCCCAGGTTTGTAATTGTTCAACGGCTGCTGCACGGAATGTATCACCGGCTGCCAGCATCACCGACTGGCCAGCTTGTTGCAGACGTTTTGCCAGCTTGCCGATGGTGGTGGTTTTGCCTGCTCCATTGACACCCACAACCAAAATAACAAACGGTTGGGAGGTATCAGGAATGGTTAATGCGTTATCACAAGGCTGTAAAATGGCAGCCATATTTTCTCGCAGCGCAGCTTGAAGTGTTGCGGTATCTTTAAGCTCTTTGCGAGACAGACGTTGTTGTAAATCATCGATAATCTGACGAGTGGCATGGACGCCGATATCGGCCATGATCAGGGTATCTTCAATTTCTTCGAGTAAATCGGCATCAATGGTTTTACAGCTGAAAATACTGCTCAGGTTGCCGGTTAAGTTATTGCGGGTACGGGATAAGCCCTGCTTTAAACGCCCGAAAAAGCCTTTGTTATCGTCAGCTGCTTTTTCCTGTGTTTTTAATTTTGATTTTTTGAAACTAAACATTGTTTATTAAGTCGTAGGATTGATACTATTAATCAGGTGTCCATCCTATCAAACTAACCGCTTTGTCGTTAGTCATATATAGAATAATTTAAAGGATTTATATGAATAAATTACATCCTGTCATCCGTTTATTTATAGGTTGCGGATTCAGTCTGATTTTAATGAGTCGCAGCTTGATTGTCATGGCGGTTTCGCCTCAGGAAAATCCGCCCGTTAATAGCTCCTCCAATTCACAGACTGAACCATCGGTTTTTGAGTCGACACTGGACAATGGTTTAAAGATTCTGGTCAAGCCTGATCATCGAGCCCCCGTGGTTGTTGCTCAAGTTTGGTATAAAGTGGGTAGCAGTTATGAGGTGGGTGGTTCCACCGGTTTGTCGCATGTGTTGGAACATATGATGTTTAAAGGTACTGCCAAACTGGGGCCAGGGCAATTCTCCAAAATCATTGCTGAAAATGGAGGCCGTGAAAATGCCTTCACAGGAAAAGATTATACAGCATATTTTCAGCAGCTTGAAAAAACGCGTTTAGCGGTAAGTTTTGAGCTGGAGGCCGACCGAATGCGCAATCTGACCTTGCCCGAAGAAGAATTTAACAAAGAGGTCAAGGTCGTAATGGAAGAGCGACGAATGCGCACAGAAGACAAACCCCGTGCCTTAACATACGAGCAGTTTAACGCAGCTGCTTTTATCAGCAGCCCTTACCATCATCCGGTCATTGGCTGGATGAATGACCTCCAAAATATGAAAGTGGTTGATCTGAAGGCATGGTATCAAAAATGGTATGCACCCAATAATGCAACCCTGGTTGTTGTTGGTGATGTCGAACCAAAAAAAGTCTTTACGCTGGCTAAAAAATATTATGGGCCATTAACCCCCAGTAAAGATTTACCTCGATTAAAACCACGTATTGAAGCGCCACAGTACGGTGAACGTCGTATTACCATCAAAGTGCCGGCAAAGCTGCCTTATTTGATAATGGGTTATAAGGTACCCTCCTTAAATA
>JALXDW010000271.1 GCA_027070385.1 Chromatiales bacterium | reverse complement strand
GATAACGGCAATACTTTACCAACCGCTATAGCCGGGAGGATTTAATTTGCACTACCGGGATATAAGCGGGGTAAATTAAGAGAAATGAAATCTTGGCAAGTTGTACCAAGCTAACGGGGGAGAAATTATTTCAGACGATAAACGACACCGGCTTTAAATTTAACCATTTCATACAGATTACAATAGCCTGTCGGTGATTCAGAACCACCAAGAAACAGATAACCTCCTGGATTTAGCAACTTGGCCATACGTGTCAGAATATCTGTTTTAATATCAGCCGAGAAATAAATTAAAACATTACGGCAAAAGATAATATCAAACTTACCCAGGATAGAGTAATTCTTTAGCAAGTTAAGTTCTGAAAATTTGCAACGCGAAGCTATTTCGGGACGCACTTTAAAGCCACCATCGCCCTGGTCGATAAAAAACCTTTTTAATCTCTCTGCCGATAAACCACGTGCAAGGCTTAATTCATCATATTTCCCTTCACGTGCAAGCTTGAGAACCGTAGGCGAAATATCCGTACCAATTATTTCCAGACGCCCACTGAATTTCCCCGGGTTTTTTGTTTGGTACTCAGAAAAAGTCATACTGATAGAATAGGCTTCCTGCCCGGAAGAACTTGCTGCAGACCAAATCCGCATTGCTGGTTTCTTTGCTGCAGCAATTTCGGTAAACAGCTCGTCATGCAAAATTTCGAATGGATATTTATCCCTGAACCAACTGGTTTCATTGGTTGTCATCGCATCAATAATTTTTTCTTTTAACTCTGTATTATTGACCTGTTTAAGTTTTTCAATCATTCCACTCAATGAAGAAAAATTAAACTCATCTAATAACCGTGATAACCGGCTTGTAACCAGGTAATGTTTATTTTCACCCAGCACGATACCACAGGCATCTTCCAGAAATTTTCTAAAACTTTCATAATCTTGTTTGGATAGCGTATGTTGTGTCACTCAGCAATCTTCTTTATATTTTTGCACAGTTTAACATTCTATACGTTCCAGATACAGAATGCTGAAAGTTTAAATAATACCTTTTTCTCGTAAAACATCTTTCACTTCCTTCGCAAGTTCTTCAGCATCAAATTTTGGAACAAATTTATCAGCGCCTACTTTGGCAACCATTGACTGATTAAACACGCCACTTAAAGAAGTATGTAATAAAATAGGAAGTTTTTTCAAGGCTTCATTTGAACGAATTTCTGATGTTAAGGTGTAACCATCCATTTCCGGCATTTCAACATCAGAAATAAGCACGTCAATATGGTCTGCTATATCTGAACCATCTTCAACCATCTTTTTAAGAATATTTAAACCATCCAGTCCATTTTTACCTATAATACATTCCATACCTAATTTATCTAAAGTCCGTTTAATCTGGTTACGCGCAACCGAAGAATCATCGACGACTAAAACCCGGATCATTTTATCTTCTTTTGATTTTACTTCCGTTTCATCTTCAACACCGCTTAGATCAATACCCAATAACTCAGCAAGTACTTTTTCAACATCAATAATCTCGATTAACTCATCATCAACAGAAGTCACTGCTGTCATGTAATTTTCTTTACCTAATCCCTGTGGTGGAGCCTTAATATCATTCCAGTTCATATTGACAATACGATCAACACCGCTGGTTAAAAACCCTTGCACCTGACGATTATACTCAGTGATGATTAAATAGTTGGTATCTGACGGCGGTAATGGCCGTTTCCCAATAGCCAGAGCCAAGTCCAGTACAGAAATTGTTTTACCCCGAATATTGGTCATACCCGCAACAATCGGTGATGAATTGGTAATTTTAGTCAATGGTGGACACATAATGACTTCCTGTACTTTAAATACATTTATACCAAACCGCTGCCGCCCGCCCAGCGTAAACAACAATAATTCAAGACGGTTCTCGCCAACTAAATTAGTTCGTTGATCGACACCTTCGAGTATCCCAGCCATGGCTTCACCTTAAAATTAATTATTACAGGAAGCTTATCGGCTGAATATCGGCTTACTTGAATATCTTATTGTATGGATATTCAGATTTTATAAATAAAAAAATGGCACATGTATTGCTTAATTATACCCAGTAACTGTATTTTAATTTAAACAAAAGAAGAGAAGTGTACAGAATCAATATGTTACAAGCTCTAATACATTCAGAGTCAAAAAATCGTCAGATAGCCGGCTAATAATTTGGCAGTATTTATGAAAAATCATGCATTAAATAATTTTACCGTTCTCGCTATCAGCTGTGTATTGCTGTTATTGAGCAAAACCGTGTCGGCTACCATTTACCAATCAACAGCGTCTATCGCACAAGCGGTGACTGCTTTGTTAAAAAAACATTACCCAACAACTGACTTCAACCTCGGTAAAATAGATAAACGCTTACGACTCAAAGCTTGCACACAGAATCTGCAAGCACGTATTCCCCACTATGCCAATGAAATAGGACGCACGACAGTCGAAGTCAGCTGCAGCGGCCTAAAACCCTGGAAAATACATGTTTCGGTGTATATACATAAATACCTCAATGTCATCACAGCAAAACACAGCTTGCCAGCGGGTAGTGTTATTCAGGCAGCCGATATCAAACTGACCCGCCAGGATGTCAGCCGTATTCGAGCCGGTTATTTTACCCAACTTTCTCAAATGACCAATATGGTGGTACGCCGAGCAGTAAAATCCGGCAAAGTCATTTCACCCGCCATGCTCAAACCTAAACGCTTGGTACAACGTGGTGATGAAATACTTATTCTTGCTCAGACCGGTAATTTAAGCATCCGCGTAAAAGGTAAAGCTCTGATGAACGGGGTTCGCGGACAACGCATCCGGGTTAAAAATATACACAGTAAACGGGTTTTTCAAGCAACAGTAATTTCAAACGGGCTGGTCAGGGTAAATATGTGATTTTATTCGTTATTTACCCTCATCAGGTGTAATATCGCTAAAGTTTCAGGCTTTATGGCCGCTATAACGGTAGCGTAACTTTAAACAGGCTTTGGAGCAGTAAAATGCCTCACGACATATCAGGAATCAACTCAAACAAATCATCCCAAATGGGTGATCGTAACGTTACGCAAGTCAAAAAATCTGACGACGCTGCAAAATCTGCAAAAAATAAAGCGGTTAGCAGCGTAAGCAGTGGTGATAAAATCACGCTAACGGATACCGCAGCAAAATTGAAAGCGCTGGAAATGGATTTGGCACAACAACCCAGCGTTGATAAAAATAAAGTAAATGATATGAAGAATGTTATTCAAAGTGGCAACTACAAAATGAATCCGGAACGTATCGCTGATAAAATGATAAATTTTGAATCTGCTTTTAATGACAGCCAGTCATGAGACCAACAACCGCCATCACCACAAAAATTACCCCACTGCTTGAAGAGACTGCAAGTTATCTCGAACAATTATTCCAGGCTCTGCTCAATGAAAATAAAGCACTCGCTGATGATAACATTCAGGCTGTTCAGGAAATTGCCCAGGAAAAAGTACTGTTGATGGAACAGTTGGAAGACCTGAACAAAGAACGCCGAAGTTTACTGGAAACAGCGGGGCTTGATCTGTCTGCAACTGGTATTGATGATTTTTTTAGCAACAATTCAATAACCAAAAGTTCAGGGCTAAGTGCTTTGTGGAAAACCATTGCTACTCTTTCCAAACAATGCGAAAAGCAAAATAACATTAATGGCATTGTCATTGAGAATAATAAACGACGCACTGAAAGTGCCCTCTCAATTTTACAAGGCAAACAACAAACTACCGAGTTATATTCCAACAAGGGTCAGTCCATCAAGATGTCGGGCAAACAAACATTGATTCGAGCCTGACTTAACTGAAAACAATGGCTGAAAGAAACAACAGCATTATTCGTAACCCTGTACATATCAACGCTATTCTTGCACGATTAGAAAAAAATCATTGTCAACTTGAAGTAAGAAAAA
Source organism: Chromatiales bacterium (assembly GCA_027070385.1). GTDB lineage: Bacteria > Pseudomonadota > Gammaproteobacteria > UBA6429 > Thiohalophilaceae > SZUA-37. Next base: position 1,741 of record JALXDW010000271.1, on the reverse strand, counting down.
CCGATAAAAATCCGCTGTCACCCTCATTAGGTATGACTGCAATACTGAATGTGGATTACTCCAATGATAATATTTTATTTGATACGCTAAATCATAATCACATCACTAAAAATCAACACCTGGAGTTTTTCACCAAACATGAAGGTATTGAAATGTATTTTCAAAGCAGGGTCACCCGATTAGCGGAGCGAAATCATTTAATTTATTTTAATACTCAAATTCCAACCGAAGTAATCTACAAACAACGTAGGTTACAATACCGTGTTGAACTGCAAAACTTGTGGAAAATCCCTGTTACTCTTATCGATAAAAAAAGCAATACCCCATTAACTGCCTATATCTATAATATTTCAACAGGTGGAATCAATGTACGAAGTACCACAGACAATTTAACTCGAATAAAAAGTAATAGTATTATTCATACCTTGATCCAGCTCCCCAATAACAAGCATATCGAGTGCAAACTACAGGTTAGACAAACACAACTTGATACATCAACCGGTTTGCAACAATTAGCGGGGCAGTTTATTAAGCTATCATCTCAACATGAAAAAAATATTCGCTCATTTGTAAACAGTGTTGAACGCAGCAAGATTAAAACAACAGCCGCACAACACACTGAATACAGCTAATTTTTTTTTACTTTATCCGAAATTAATTAGTGACTCTGTTTATATCAGGTTATAATCCTGACACAGGCAGAATCCTGCCCCGGTAGCTCAGTTGGATAGAGCAGCCGCCTCCTAAGCGGCAGGTCGGACGTTCGAATCGTCTTCGGGGCACCAATTATTCGTGTTCACACCGTAACCGACTGTTACTTCCCAAAAAGGCTGGTAAAAACGTCAACCTTTTTATTTCCCGTTCAAATAGGATTATGACTCTTCAAAAAGGCTTTTTTCTGTCACAAGTTCAATACCATTCAGTTTGTCTCTAACATCTTTTGTAACATCCTTACTGGCCAGTATTGATTTACGGTGTTTACGAAACAGTTTGTTATATTTTTTTATCCGTTTACCCAGTATTTTCCAGCCCTTTTTCTTTGCTTCCAACGGCCAGGATTCCAGTTCAATTTTAGACGTTTCAAAATCACCTGAAAAATTGGATGACCATAGTAGTGTCCACAAATTAATGCCGGTATTATTGTACTGACCCAGTGCTTTTATTTGTGCCGGCCCCATATTGGCAAACTGCGATATATGCTTGACTGCTTTTTTCAAGGCACGATAATACGTTTCAAGTGCAGAACCATCATATTCAGTCACGGATACATTAACCGAGCCACTGCCTCTCACATTCACCTTGCTTCTGCTTGATACTTTGACCGTTTTCTGTGAATGGGCTTTGCGTTTCGATTGAGGCTTAGCTGCCTTTACCGCACCATCAACTTTAAGCGCACCGCCTGCACCTAAACCCCCTTTAACAACCTGGGGCTTGTAATTGCGTAACGCTTTTACCATTTGATTATACGAATCAGCAAATGCTGCAATAATCACCTTACCTTCCGGTGTTTTAGCAAAGCCACTCGCACTGCCCCAGCCTTTTCCATTGACGGAAAAACCATAAACACTAAAGTCATAATTTTTTGCACTACCAACGGAAGATGAAACCTGAACACCCGAACGGTTATCAACTAACAAAAGTGTTGTAGAGGCTTCGTTACTGTTGGCACCAACGGAGCCACCACCAAAAAGAGAATTTGGCAGAAATCGTCGTGCTGCGCCAGCTACCTTCCCCATATTAC
>JALXDW010000270.1 GCA_027070385.1 Chromatiales bacterium | reverse complement strand
TGCATACCGCACCAAAACGCATTGGTGAAGTCGCTGCTGAGGCGGGTGTTAGTCAATTATTGTTATCACATGTTACGCCGGTAACGGAAACACGTATGGGAGAAGTTACAAAAGCGATTCGTGCTGCCCAGTTTCATGGCAAGATTAAAATTGCACGAGATTTGAAGGTTTATAACCTGGACGATTAGCGCGATCTGACAAATCGTTTGAAAAAGGGAAACATCAGTTTCCCTTTTTTTATGGACGGTATAAAAATTGATGTAAAACAGATGTAACTACTCACCTATAGGGTTCTAAATCCGTGCTTGCTGCTGTATTGCTAGAAGAAACACGCGGTAAACCCTTCCATGGGCGCTTGGCGCCAGCATCTCGGCAACTGCTCCTGCGTTGCTCTACCTTCTGCCATCCATGGCGGTCGCAGCTGGCAACAGTTTATTATAGCAATACAGCAACAATCACTCTGCTTATAGTCAATTGGGTGAGTAGTTACAAACAGATAATTAATTTTTTTGTGCGGGTACCGGGAGTCAGAATTTGTATACAAATTTTCAATGTATGTTGGTCTTGAGGCAGTTTGTGATATTGATGATTGTCTCAGTTAGCCTTGTACCCACTGCTTTTGCTTCAAATAAAATAAATATTTCATTGGGAAACAATTCAAATCCTGAAGTTAACAACGATACATTTGTTTTATCCACTGGTATAGCTGTTAAGCTTTTTTCTGGTCTCCAGCTCAATGTTAAACATATGTTACAAAAGCAGGGAGGGGAAAAAACAGAAGCAGGTGAAATCAAAATATCCGGCGGTAACCCCTATCGTTTGCTTTATAAAGTTTCCCATGGTTTTGGTCAATCCAGTTATTATTTTTCCTCATCTTCAACCCGACTTCAGTTGATTAAACGATTGGAAAACTCCCCAATGGGAGGTTTTTATGAATATAGTGAAGACATATATGGCTTTGGGGTTTATCGGCAGGCTGAATTTGGTCCTGGTTATATCTGGAATAATAATTTGATCTACATGGGGGCACGGGTGGAAAAAGCCGGTTCTGAAAGTCTGGCGTTACAATATTTGCTTTCCGTTAATCATCATTTTCAATACATCGCGGGTAAAATCCAGGTTAGACTTTACAGTGGTCCACAATATGTTTTTGATGATGCTGTGATTAACAGACCTGAGTTTGGTTTTCGGCTCAAAATAAATGGCCAATGGTTACCACCGGGAATGCCGCAAAACATGCAAATAAGTTATAAGGTGAATGGCTTGTTTATCAAACGTTCTGTTGGAGTTTATCGCCGCTTTGGTGTGGCGGTGGGTTTGGTTTATGAGTATTAGCCCGCATTTCTCGCAGGGACACGAGAATATTGCGAAGAGATTTGATTCTACTAAGGAAGAAAATACTTTGTAGAATCGTAACTACTCACCCAGTTGGCTATAAGCAGAGTGATTGTTGCTGTATTGCTATAATAAACTGTTGCCAGCAGGGATGCTGGCGTCAAGCGCCCATGGAAGGGTTTACCGCGTGTTTATTCTAGCAATACAGCAGCAAGCACGGATTTAGAACTCAATAGG
>JALXDW010000269.1:790-5695 GCA_027070385.1 Chromatiales bacterium | reverse complement strand
TGCCAATGTTTTCCAAAATTTAGGCCCATGATTATAAACAATACGTTTGCCACCAACTTCCAGAGTAAAACGTGCATTGTTCTTGCCTAATAAATAGGGTTTTAATTGGAATCGAATGCTAGGTACTTCCGGATTATTGCGGAAAAAGATATTTTTTATGTTTTGTGCTTTTTTTATCTGTTTCAGTGTTGTTTGGGATAAACCTATACTGCGGTTGTCAATAATCTTGTTCGTCCAGCGACCATTTGTTCTGACAAAAGGTTTGATATATTCAATGTAGAAACTGTCCATTATCCCCTTTGGTTTGAAAAATTCACTGAAATCATAAATCGCCAATTCATTGTTCGCTGTCTTGCGCAAAGGATATCGCCCGGCAAGCCCCTGGATATAGGCAGTATGTACTTTATTTTTCCATTCGGCATTAACATACTGATGAGCAGATTCAAGTATTACTTTCCAGGATTGATCGGCTAGAGTTAATAACCAGCGTTTCACGGGTTCGGGGGTTGACTTGGCATAAAAACGTAATGAAGTAATTGGATTCCCCGCACCACTGTTATACCTTGCTTTTGCAATATCAAATGATTTTTTTGCAGGTTCAGGTGACATACTGATTTCTGCAATAAAATCCCGTAATTGTTGTATTTTCTGAATAATGGATGAAACTGGTGCAGGATGTTTATCACTTTCATGTAACAGTTTGTTCAGCGCATGAAACTGTTTATCAACCCGGTTACCAAAATTTTTCCTGGATAATAATGAAGTTTTAGGTTTACCTTCCAGTTTATCAGGTGTCAGATTGGTTAATAACGGTGCCGTTAGTTGTGTATTTTCTTTAGCAACCTGCAAAACGGATAGCAATGGCGAATAAACAGGATCAGTAAAGTTTGTAAGTGTATCATTTGCCTGTTTAATTCCGGAAAACTCGTTCACATCCAGAGCCTTCAATACTCGCTGCCAGGTTACTGCATAGTCAGCCAGATAATGTTGTTTGACTTTCTTGCTAATTTCAGCCAAATCTTCCTCAACAAAATCAACCTGTGTATTTTTATTATCAGACAATACCCAGCGTTCATTAACAATATCGGATATCACCGGTGAGTTTACTGAAAAGTCTATATTTCTATAACCTTCATAAGTAAACAATAATGGAATTGTCAATGCTTTGTTGTAACGACTGTTTACTTTATATGCCGATCGGACAGACACACCAAACTGGTTTAACAAGTCAACTTTTTGCGCATATTCCGGGTTACTCCGAATACGGCTATAAACACGTTTAGACACAGGTACCCGTAACAATAGCGATCGAGTTTGAGCCACAAGATGGCGATTTAATTTTACCGGTTTTAAATCCAATGCTAATAAATTTGATAAATGTTTTTCCAGTTGCTTTCTAACTGTCGCCTCACCATGAAACTGTCGACTCCAATTCGTTTTAAACCAGTCAAGTACCATTGATTTATTCAGATGTTCTCTTTTTGAAAACATGACATAGGTACGAAAAGTATTATACAAATCACCACCACGATGCCCCTGCTTTATAAATCGTTCCAGTTCATGTATTAAACCAGGAAGCAATAAAGCTTTCAGTTGGCTTGCGTAGGCGTCGTTGGCAGCGCGATCGACATTACCGTCATACAAACCCATACCGCTCAACCAGGGATGCTGTTGCTGGTCGTAAACCACACTGGCTTTTTGCAAAACATTCAAAGATGGAAGCACTCGGCGAAAATCTTTTTTCCATGCCGATAAGTGTTTATTTTCAGCATTAAATTCACTCACATAGTCTGCCACTTCCGTCATAAACATTTCATGACGTGTCATACTACCCAACCAGACAACAACAAGCCCCACCACAATGGCCACTATGCTGGCATAACTTGCATGTTGAACCCATCGAAATATTGTTTCATAACGTCGATTGGAACCAACCAGTTCAGATTCAGGAAAAATAACATCCCGGAATAAACGGCCTAAGAAGAAACTTTTTCCCTGTTGCATAGCTGTTTGAGCAGCATCTCTGGCAAACCCAAAGCTGGCTGAAACCGAAGTCATCAAGCGATCAATGGGGGTTCCATCCTGAGTACCACTGGTAAAATAAATACCCCGTAAATACGGCTGAAAATGATAGCGATTTTTGGCAAAGGTTTGGGAAACAAAACTTTCGATGATGAATTTAAGATTTTCCATTTGTTGTGGAAACCCTTGAATGGCAATCCGGCGTTTAGTATCGGTTTCCTGTTGTACTCGCCATAAAACACGTTGATAAAGCCGCTCCATCAAATGGGAAAATTCATCACTTAACCAGGAAAAATCAGGGCTATCTGAAGCATGTGGAGCATTAGGTAAACTGATACCCCAAACCTGTTCACGTTCATCCCTTGAAAGATCTTCAAAATATTCAGAAAAACCGGAAACCATATCCGTTTTGGTAAACATGAGATAAACGGGGAAACGGATTTCCAGCTTTGCCATTAATTCATCAAGTCGGGTACGAATGATTTTGGCATGTTGAATACGCTCTTCTTCTGTCTGGAACAGCAAATCATGCAGACTGATTGCGATAATAGCGCCATTAATAGGTCGACGACGCCGGTTTTTCTTGAGTAAATTTAAAAAACCTTCCCAGGCAGAACTGTCAACAACACGGTGACTGTCCTGAGTGGTATAACGTCCGGCAGTATCAATTAATACCGCCTCGTTGGTAAACCACCAATCACAATTTCGTGTACCGCCCACACCTTGCAATGCAGCTTTCCCGAATTGCTCTGCCAAAGGAAATTCCAGGCTAGACTTGACCAGTGCCGTTGTTTTTCCTGAACCCGGTGGGCCGATAATGATATACCAGGGTAATTCATAAAGTGCCTTTTTAGATCCTCGCCCTGAAAACTTCAGGCGTCTTAATGTTGCCAATGCTTCAGTAAAGCGTTTTTCAATTTGGCGAACTTCACTGCTTGACTGTTCATTTAACTGGCTATTATTTTGTTGCTGATTTTCCTCTAAATCCGTAACAAATTTTTCATTGTTTTTTCTGTCTTTCTTCTGCTGCAAAAGATTACTAATACCCCATGCAATCGCAATCAATAATATAAAAAACAGTCGAGCAACTTCACTACCAAGTGGTGCAACATTATTTTCACCAAACTTGATGGCTGGCCCGATAAACCAGATAATAATAAACAGGGCTATCAGACCAATAATGGATATAACAACACGATTTTTAAAAAAAGCCACTATTTTTTTCATAATACTAATACAAACTATTTAATTCGGTTGAATGTTGAATCTGTTTTTAATTGAGCGATGGATTCAAGCTTGTTCACCACTGGAACCGATGAATGATATAACCAGTAACGAAACCCGGAATATGCTGAAAACAAAATAACAATAGCAACGCTACCAATCACCCAGAGTGGTACATAATGAGCCATAGTGTTTCTTGTTTTTCCTAATCCCTGCCAATTAGGGGAAAGTTCACGTTCATATTCACCTCGATAACGTCGAATAATACTGAATAACTCGTCACGAATACGCTGTATACTCTCCTTGCCACGTGCGCTGAGTCGGTATTTGCCTTCAAATCCAATACTCAGACTGATGTAAAATAATTCAATAATATAAATATTTTCTGACGGTGACTGACACAACCTGTCCAGAATTAAAAAAAACTTCTCCCCACCACTGGTTTCATTATGAAAAATACTGAGTAATGAACGCTGATGCCAGGCACTTTCACATCCCCACGGGGTATTTAAAACAGCTTCATCCAGCATGGTGCATAAAATATAACGTGCTGATAAAACAATTTCGGCAGGAATACCCTGTTCTTTCGCACGAATTTCAAATGATTTTATTTCATTAACCATTCGTTGATGCAGCCCCGCTATATCGGGATGGGTTATCGCCTCTTTCGTTTTTTCAAACACAGCCAGTAAAATAGAGGCTGCATTCACAAGTGGATTTAGACCCTGCGTTGTTTTGAAATAGGCGGCCTCTGTTTCCAGACCCATAGAGGGTTGCTGATAAGAGGGGCTGTTTTCAGCCGCTGTCGCAGTGGTTTGTGATACTGCATTTGCCGCTCGCCGTCCACCCGGCATGGGTTTTATAACCGTTCTATCGGCTGTCACACTGGGCTGACGAAAAACAGTCTTGTCTGAATTAAAATCATTGGATGACATTGCTTATTCCTTAATATTGTGCAACGAGGCGATTACTGTCGAATTGCCCAAAATTCAAGTTCAAGTCCCGGAAAATCCCCGCCAACATGCATTGCGATTCCACCTGATTTTTGCAGGTCTTTCCATAGAATACTTTGACGATCCAACTCAAAGTAAGTGTAACCGGAATGGAATGGAATTTGTCGGGGAGCAACCGGTAATGGTTTAATCGCGATACCGGGCATACCGGCATTGACTAGCTGACGAATCCGCTCAACCGATGCAATTTTTAGCTGTGAAGCCAAAGCAGACTGTAAGCTGGTATCGGCCAGATTTGCCCGTGCAGCCAATACAAACATGGCATTGCCGATCAATGTTCTGTCCGTAATCTGTGCAACACGTATACCGTACTTTTTCTCAACCAAATTCAGTGATACCGCTGTTTGCTCATACACCATACTCAGCCCAGCACGCAATGAATCCATGATTGGTATAAAAGTTTGTTCAAGCTCAGCATGTAAATAAGGAGGAAAAATCGGTGGACGTTTATGAGTGGCGACAAAAGTCGACAGTTCACCAACCATTTGAATGGCATAGGTATACAGATCAACCGGATGCAAGCCTTGCATTTGTGACAAATGTAAACTTAAAGGCTCAATACGATTAATCAGCTGCAACATCATATAATCAGCAATTTCAGCTGTACCACCACGATGGGTATCTGCAAGACGCCCTGCAATCGCCT
>JALXDW010000269.1:0-780 GCA_027070385.1 Chromatiales bacterium | reverse complement strand
CGATAAAAACCCGGATAATTTGGTTGAGACATTACAGTCCAGGCAAGTTGGAATATATTGTTCATCAAGAATGATATTATTATCTTCACGTGATTCAGAAATTTTAATCAGGCCGATACAGGCATAGCCACTACGATCATCACTTTCAAGCAGCAATCGTAATCGCAATTTACCAACATCCAGAGACAAATTATCACCACTATCGGTAGTGACATCTCTGATTTCGTGTTCATAGGAATAATAGCGCGCAAGTCCCTGGCTACTGATATCTTTCGCAACATCCATGGCACCAGGACGTTTAACCGGCACAGCCAGGTACACAACAGTATCATGGGTATTTTCAGGGACGGTTAATACAGGCGGAGGTTCATCTGTATCGGGGAAACTGAACGGTGTACCATCAGGAAAAACACCCTTAGCATGAATAACAGAAATTTTCCCCAGTTTTAATAACTGTTGATCTAACTCAAATGTTTGTAATCCCCAGGCATACGTCCCCAATGCAGAACATTTACTATCCACAAAACGTTCAAAATAACGCTCTTGTTGCTGAAAGTGTTGAGGACTTAAAAACATCCCCTCATACCATAAAATTTTACTTTCTAAAGACATTCCAATTCGCCATTTTTAATTGATAAAAAATCGGGTAACAGTTTCACTAACCACTGATTAACTTCAACTCGCTACCTGAAACCTCAACAGTGATTGAAGTTGCAATCACATTATTTGCAACCACAGGAACAATCACTTTATATTTCGCATTTTTATAATCAAGAAACT
>JALXDW010000268.1 GCA_027070385.1 Chromatiales bacterium | reverse complement strand
GGCTTTATACTACTTGCAGACAAAGTTCGATAGCCGTCGACCAAACCACGATGCGCTGCATTTGAAAAATAACTGTTAGATTTTCCTGCATCGGCAACCACACCCAAACCTTCTTTATATAATAGTGCCAAATTATATTGAGCAACAGGATTACCTTGTCGAGCGAGACGCTCAAGCAAAGGAACGGCTGCTTTATAATTTTCACTCACTAATGCATCCACTGCATCCTTATTCAAGTCTGCATAAGCAGTGGTTGCAATGATAAAAACAAGAAAACCTGGATATAATCTTTTTAACATACTTTCTGCTTCACTGGTTTAAACCGGTAATAAGCTTTTGCACTCGACAACCATTCATACAACAGTCGATTCGCCTGACGCTTTTCATCTTTTAACAACATTTGTTCATTGGGATAAGTATAGCCCGGTAATAGTTTTTTAATACCTGAACAGGAAATAACTTCGGCAACAGAAGCATCATGATAGACACGAATATTTAAACACAATGCCGGTAACAGTTTATTACTTGCTTTAAAATGATTGGTAACTTGTAAATGCTGAGTGTAACGATTCAATTCTAATAAACGAATAGTTAAGTAGGCCCCGGCCATATCAAAATTATACACCGCTTCTTTTTTTGAAATAAAATTACGCGGCAGTCGCTGGTTTGAAATATCCATTTCCAAATCAGGCACGAGTTGCAATAAAGTATGATAGTTGATCTCATACCAAAGCATTGGATTGGGGCGCGAATATTGGGTAACAGCCATATACTAAGTCCAGACTTTTGAAATATCTTCTTTTAACCGCTAAATAAACAATAACTTCATTGTCTTATCGGCCAAAACCAGAATAGCTTTATAATAATGTTGCAAATTCCGGATAAAGTAAAGTCAGCTCGCCACTGTATATATAACCCTTAATTTAAGACCTTGAATTCGTTTATTTTGTTCAAAACATAAAAAAAGGCCATACCATCAAGCAGTATGACCTTTATAAATCAATAACTTACAACTAATTAAAGAGTGCTTCCAGACGTTCAAGATCATTGATGACCTTCCACTGCCCGCCACCGGATTCAACACGTAAACGCCAGTTTTCCAACCGATCGAGGTATTCTTTAGGATCAATATTATCACTACGCAATTTTGTCACATTTAATGCGATAACCCGGTAACCTTGTAACTGAAAATCAATGTCGCGTTTATAGCCTTTGCGTAACTCTTCTTTTAAATCAGAGAATATCAGGATAGTTTTCTTGCCCGGATTTCGTTCATTCAGAAATTCCGTTGCCTGTAAAATACCACCGGTAATATCTGTATAGGCACTGCCTTTTACACTTTTAACAAATTTATCGATTTTTTCGAGAAAAGCACGTTTTTGCTGATTCATTCGGCTGGGACGATCTTCAAACGTTACTTTGGCAATAATGTCTTTTTCACTGAAACTGCCTGTATCCACACGTGCTACAGCAAAAGAATCTCCCGGTTTTAATTTTAACAGTACAAAACTGATGACACGCTGTGCTTGCTTGAGTTCTTTGGTGTAAGTGCCAGAAGTATCAAGCAACATATATAC
>JALXDW010000267.1 GCA_027070385.1 Chromatiales bacterium | reverse complement strand
TTCCTAAACTGGCTCAAACCCTGAAACAAATAAAACGTGATGGTACCTACAAAAAATTTGCGCATAAAATCCTCGCTCCATTAACACATTGAAATCTGCCTTCACTGGAAAAAAACACAGTATCGCAAAACGCTTGCTCATTGCTGTAATACTAATGAGTACTGCTATCACTATTCTGACGAGCGCATACCAACTATACGCCAGTTATAATCGCTATGTTGACCAAATAGAAGTCAGGTTTTCAGAGATAGAAAAAATACATGTTAAAAACCTGTCTAACCGATTATGGACAGCTGATATTGAAGCATTAAAAACAAATTTAAAAGAAGTTGCACTGTTGCCCGATATTCAATATATGGATATTTATGAAAACAATACCTTGATAGCAAGCATTGGAGAACGTCAGGAGAAAAATACCATTACTCGTACCTTTCCAATGACATTCAAGTACAAAGGAAAAATAATTAACATTGGTACGTTAACGGTTCAGGCGACACTTGAAAATGCCTACAACCAGGTTATTGAGCAAATTATCGACATCGTCGCCAGTAACGCTGTTAAAACATTTATTCTTGCCGGTTTTATTCTATTTATATTCAATTATCTTATCACCCGACATCTTGAAACCATGGCAGATTTTGCTGAAAACCTGGATATCAACAAGCTTAACCAGCAACTTAAACTGGATAGAAAGATTGACCCAGATAAAGACCCGGATGAACTTGAAATTCTGGTCACTGCTTTTACCGCCATGCAAAAAAATCTTGCTATATCCATTGAATCTTTACAGCAAAGTGAAATACATTACCGTCAACTGGTTGAATCCACCACAGCCATTCCCTGGGAACTTGATTTATCAACCTGGCTATTTACCTATGTCGGACCTCAAGCAGTGACTGTTTTAGGCTACCCTGTCTACGACTGGTATCAAAAAGGTTTCTGGCAAGAACACATTCATCCTGATGACGTAGAAACAGCGTTGCATGTGTGTACTGAAGCAACAAAAGCCGGACTTGATCATAGTTTTGAATATAGAATGATAGCCGCTGATGGAAGAACAGTATGGATACATGATGATGTAAAACTTGTCTACAAGGATTCTGAATTGGTCAAACTTCAAGGCTATATGTTTGATATTACAAAACAAAAACTTAATGAAATTGAACTGAATAAATACCGGGATGATCTCGAAAAACTGATTGCCGATCGAACAAATGAACTCATGGTTGCCAATAAGGAACTTGAAGCCTTTTCCTATTCGGTATCACATGATTTACGTGCACCACTTAGAGCGATTGATGGCTTCAGCCAGATTTTAGTTGAAGATTATCAGAATGTGCTGGATAAAACAGGGTTAGATTATTTATATCGTATCCGGCGTTCAGCCCAGGTCATGGGGCAAATTATTAATGACTTACTGTTACTTTCCCGTGTAACCCGCCAGGAATTAGAGTTGAAAGCCATTAATATCTCATCCCTTGCACATCATTCGGTCAATCGTTTGCAGGAAGATAGTGACCGTGAGGTTGATATTGCTATAGAAAAAGATCTTGTTATCCAAGCCGATGAAAACCTCATTTCTAT
>JALXDW010000266.1 GCA_027070385.1 Chromatiales bacterium | reverse complement strand
GTTGTTGGCCAGTTCCTGAATCGATTGTTCCGTTGTTTCGATATCTGTTGACAGTGATTCAACCACCGTCACGGCCGAAGTGACCTTGGCTGCACCCAGGCTGGCCTGTTCACTGGCAGTCTTGGCAACTTCTGCCGCTGTTTGGGTATTATTTGCAACTTCCTGTACGGTCGTTGTCATTTCATTCATGGCAGTCGCAACCTGCTCTATTTCAGACTGTTGCCGTTGTACCCCTTGGCGCGTATCCCCGACCAAATCCGCTGCATCGGTCGCATAACCGGCCAGCTCACCACTGAGGTGCTCCAAACGTTTAAGAATCGTACGATTCGTTGCCCCGAGCATTTTTAAAGCCAGTGCAATCTGTCCAGCCTCATCATGCCGGCCTGTGTAAACATACTGAGTCAGCGGGTTATCCATCAACGCCTTTGCTTCCGCAGCCACTTTGGCTATCGGTTTCAGTAATATTTTGGCAAACGAGTAAGCCACTGCACTGCTCAATAACCAGCTGGCAATCGCGGGCAATAAAGCCAGCTGTGATGAAAAAAACAGACCGGCCACAACCAAAAGCTGCACACCGCTGAAAAGCAATGCCACTTTGGTCGCATAATCCGGTTTAAATCGGGGCATTGTAAATCGATTAGCCCAGATCGCCTGATACACTTTATCAGCACGCTCAATCACTGAACGATCGGCTTTTACCCGGGTGGATTCATAACCGCTCGTCTTACCTTTTTTAAGCAACGGGGTAACAAATGCGTCCACCCAGTAAAAACTACCGTCTTTACAACGATTCTTCACTATTCCCATCCAGGGTTTATTCTGTTTGAGTGTTGCCCACAGATCTGCAAACGCAGCCGGTGGCATATCAGGGTGGCGGACTATATTATGGTTTTTGCCGAGCAGCTCTTCATTATCAAAACCACTGATCTGGTTAAAAGTTTCATTAACACTGGTAATCGCTCCTTTGAGATCCGTAGCCGATATAATCACTTCATTCTCAAATAATTCACGCTCCCTGTCATTTACAGGTAAGTTTTTTTTCATAGCAAGACAACTCCGACAATTCACATGCTTTGATTCATATTTATTATCGGTATTATAAATAAAATCTTGATATCAAAATACGCAAAATTGCATCAGTATGATTTATATCAATTCTTTTATTACTCATGCCTTTTCAACATACAAGATGGTACTATTTATCCGCTGTTGATGACCCAAAAGGATAAATAAAGAATGGCTCAATACATCTACACCATGAATCAAGTCGGGAAAATAGTTCCCCCCAAACGAAAAATTCTTGAAGATATTTCATTATCCTTCTTTCCCGGTGCCAAAATTGGTGTTTTGGGCTTAAATGGTTCAGGTAAATCCACCTTACTACGCATTATGGCAGGCATTGATACAGAGTTTGAAGGCGAAGCCCGCCCACAAGCCGGTATCCATGTTGGCTACCTCCCACAGGAACCGGTATTAAATCCGGACAAAGACGTTCGAGGTAACGTTGAAGAAGGGGTTCAGGAAATTATTAACCAACTGGCTGCGTTTAACGAAATCAGTATGAAATTTGCCGAGCCCATGACTGAT
>JALXDW010000265.1:4624-5744 GCA_027070385.1 Chromatiales bacterium | reverse complement strand
TTACTGTATTGCGATGCCAGTTTGACGGAAAGAATTTGACTTATCAACAACAGGGCAACAAAAATAAATAATGGACTGACGCATACCGAAATAAAATACATACTATTTATATAGCAAAGCAGTCTTGCAGGTAATAACGATTTGCTATCCGCTGATTAAATTCTACACACCAGTAAAATGCAAAATGCAATTTGAACCAACATTCAATATGCAAAGTGCAACTGCGGTGGTTAATAAAAAACCAGTCTGATTCGTCAGGGTTTACAACTTAATAAATTATGCCAAATTATTAATCCTTAAATGATTAGAAACAACTCAAGAAAATAATAAGGAAAAAAATGATGAAAAGCACTCTTTTAAAATCAGGGTTGGTATCACTTGCCATTGCAATGTCTTCAAGCATTTTTGCAGCAGAAGTTCACTGGGATTATGATGATAGCGGGCTTTCCGGCCCCTCAAACTGGGGAACGCTCAGCGAAGAATTTGCACTGTGTGGAACAGGCAAAGCACAATCTCCCATTAACTTTATTTCGGGTACCGAAGTGGCCGCGGAGCTAAAAAAACTTAAAACAGATTATGACAGTGATACTCTCAACGTCCAAAATAATGGTCATACCATTCAGGTTAATATGGCGCCAGGCAGCAACATTAAAACACCAACAGGTAAATATGCCCTGTTACAATTCCATTTTCATTTTAAGAGTGAGCACACTGTCGATGGGGTACATGCCGGTCTGGAAGCACATTTTGTCCATATGAATAAAAATGGAGAATTGGGTGTTCTTGGTGTATTTATTGATGAAGCACACAATGGAAAAGAAAATGAAGCACTGGCCACTATTTTGCGCAATGCCCCACATGATCTCGCCATAAACCCACTATCCACTCACATTGATATTGAAGATTTACTTCCGGATGAAAAGATCAAACACTTCTGGCATTACAATGGCTCATTAACCACCCCCCCTTGTTCGGAAGGTGTTAAATGGTATGTAGCTCAAAAGCGTGTCCATGCATCCGCTGAACAAATTGAAGAAATGGCAGCATTGGTTCACCATAAAAATAACCGTCCGGTACAAGCAATTAATGGTCGTGTTATTAAAACATCAACCGATGATGA
>JALXDW010000265.1:0-4614 GCA_027070385.1 Chromatiales bacterium | reverse complement strand
ATGATGATTAATTAATAAAACATTATCCCATTCAAAGCCGCTATATTTATAGCGGCTTTTTTTATGGCCATTATTCGATTGCATAAATACCTATGGGCTTTACTACTGTTTTCTATTACCACATGATTAGGTATAGTGATAATACATTAAACGGATTATTTGGAGCCACCCATGATTACTTATTTATACTGGATAGCTGTTCTCGGCCTGAGTGCTAGCGCACTGTATTTAATTGGCTTTAAACTCGACAACTGGAAGAATGCAGGCATCACTGCAGCTGTCATTTTTATTATTGGGCTTGGCGCATACTATTTTCATTACCAACAAATATTTGTAAAACGCTATGGCGGTGTAATGACAATCAGTGTTCCTGAAGGCCAGCTACACCTTGCTGCCACCTGGAAAGATGATAACTTATGGATTGAAAATTATGACCCCAAAACAAATACCTGCCACTTCAGAGAATATTCACGGGGGAACTTATTACAAGGCAAGGTAACACTTAAAAATTGTAACCCGTTACTGCGCAAGCACTAGCTTTCTTTCAAAGCCCGATGCTTTGCTTTTATGAAATCAGAATGTGAAACATAAATTAAATCGGCAATACGCCTAACCATTAATTCTTCATAAGGATCCAGATGATTATCCGCATAGGCAATCGCCCACAAATTTTCGATAACCTGTATCTTTTGTGTGGGTGAAAATTTCTTTGCGATAAGGTGGGTAAACGGATGATAATCCACAGCCTCTCTCACTTCTTCGTGTGCGAGATTATATAATTCAGTTGTTTCTTTTATATCCAGCGCAAAGGTTTGCTGCAATTTTTCTATCAATACATTCAATTCGGCATCATGAGTTTCACCATCATCCAGCATCATTTCTATCATCAGTGCAGCCGTTGCCAGACGCAATGCGTGTCCACTATCTTGTTGAGGGCGCGAGGATATTTTTTTATCAAAAAAAACTTTAATTGCCTTTAACATAGTAACCTGTAGCTTTATATTTTTCAGTTAGAATCTGTCACTATTGTGCAGTAGCAGCAAAAGTGACCGCTGCCGGTTTAACAGCCATTAGAAAACCCCGTGCTACATAGTTATTATATTGAGGAACGCTGACATTATTAACCAGTTGGTTACTAACGACCCATTGTGCTTCTGACTTTAAAGAAGAAACCAATGCACGGCCAAGATGGACACTTAAATCAAGGTCTCCCCATACAGATGCAATACTTTCTTCAGTCGCACCAATAAAATGGGCAACAAGCTTGATCGCTGCTGCAGGCTGTTTATTAACATAACGTTCCGCCTGCAACAATGCTTTCAATACACGTTTTATCACATCCGGTTTTTTACCAATTAACTTATCTGTCACCACAAGATTAAATGTTTTAATGTACGCACCTTTAATTGCAAAAATAACGGCATTATCACCCAATAATTCTTTTGCCTTACCTATAAAAGGCTCACGGTGAGAGAAGGCATCCACTTTCCCTTCTGCAAGTAAAGTGACCATTTCATTTCCATTTTTAGTAAATGACAATTCAGTATCATCTTCAATCAACCCATTATGCGCCAAAAAGACATTCAGAAAATAGTGTACAGCAGCGGCTTTTTTAGTGATAATTTTTTTATTTTTTAAATCTGAAACTTTAAAGATTCCCTTGTCTTTACGTGCAATAATCCTTGGTTCATTATCAGATGAGCCAATAGTTGCAACAATTTTAAAGTTATGATGATTAAAACTGTTAAATACAATCGGCACATCAGCTGCGGTTACAATATCAACATCGCCTTTGAGCAAACCATTAATGAGTGCCTGTTTGCCTCCGATAAAGCTTTTAACCGTCACGTTGACACCTTGTGTATGAAAGTAACCTTTTTCTGCAGCAATAATCGCTAATGCAGCCAGGGTTTCCTGAGCTACCCCCAATGTTATATTTTCTATTTTCCCCGAATAGCCAACCGTCTCCTGCTTCTCACGCTGTTCATATAATATTCCAGCGATGATAATGACACCAATGATGACTGTTAGAATTATTTTACGCATAGTATTCTCTATATTATTTGATCCTTATTTGCGTAGATATCGTGACTGTAAAAAAACAACCCTGTTATTCGCTGAAAATCAACCCAACGCTTGTATAATTGAGAGGGAATGATATATTTGTTTAACGATAAGCTGAATTTCATTATAAATTATATGTATTTATAAATTCAATGCTTTCGTTTATATCCAGAGTATTTTAGGGTGATATGTTTTTTAAGTTCTATCCCAATGTTGTTATTAATATAGTGTTCGAAACGATTCTGCTTTTCAAGGTTTATATCATCGAATTAAGGAGATAACTGTCGACTATTTATATCAAAGATAACCCTTAACTCAGTGAATAAAGTCAACCACTTGATTAACTGATGATTGATTCAGAGTTTGTACAGGCATAGCAATGACAATACCTGAAATGATAGACACTCCTTTTAATAAATTCCTGCTATTAGCTGGCGGCATATCTATACTTATCGGTCTGCAAGGATGTGACTCTGCAGATGATGCTATCCCCATTCAACAGGTTGATAGTCAATCAGAACAATATCTGCCACTGGATAAAATTCAGCAATCTGAACAAAACCAGGCACTGCCAGCCAATACCTATTATTTTGGCTTTGACCTTCGTTCCAGCCCACAAGAAGACACTGCACAATACCTCCCTTTCTTACGTTACCTTGAACATGCAACCGGGTATCATTTCAAACTTCACTTTACCCCCAAGCACAGTACAACTGAAGATGAACTCGGACAAAATAAAAGTCAGTTTGCATCAATGGGAGCCATGAGTTACCTGAAAGCACAGCTCCGTTATCATGTCATTTCCCTGGTACGTGGTATTAATCATCAAGGCAAAGCCCTGTATCAATCTGTACTGGTAACAAAACCGGACAGTCCGATACGAAATATTAAAGACATAAAAGGTCAGTCCCTTGCTTTTGGTAATCCGTCATCAACCCAAGGATACTTGATTCCACGTATTATGTTAAAAAAACATGGTATATCACTGACAGATTTATACCGATATGGCTTTACTGGCTCACATCAGAATTGTGCAGAATCAGTAATATCAGGAAAATATGATGTTTGTGGTATGCAAGATCAACTCGGTGATCGTTTGGCTCAACAAGGCTTTTTGAAAATTATCCAACGTTCATCTTATTATCCTGCAAGTGGTATTGTAGCAAATAATTTTGTATCCAATGAGGTTATTAAAAAAGTAAAAACAGCTCTAATCAATTTTTATCCTCAAGGAAAAGATCGACAAGGGCTATATCATTGGGACAGAACAGAAATGCCACGCGGTTTTGTTGCAGCCAAAGAACATGACTACGATGAACTTCGTCAATGGGCTATTAAGCTTGGTTTTTTAGAGTTCACTCAACATAAGATAACAAAACAATGAAAATATCACAGCGCATATTTTTATTGATTCTTGCAATTTCATCCATTAGCACATTAACTAATTTTTTACTAACCCGACATCAAGGGAAATTATTACACTCAAACTCAGAATATTTATTGGCACAAACAGTCGTACAATCATTACGACGTGCGTTAGTGCAGGATGTGATAGATGGTAACAAATTACGTGTTTCCGAACTTTTACACAGTATTATACAGAACAACAACCCAATTGAATTCCTGTATGTAACAACTGACAACCACCGTATTTTCGCCCATTCCTTTACACAAGGATTTCCACGTTATTTACTGCATCAACCGAAACAGTATAGCAACCCAAACGGAGTACAGTTAATACATAAATACCAACTTCAACAAGGGCTTGTTTATGAATACAATGAACCTTTGATTGAAGGACTTGATTTTAATTTACACATTGGCATAAACCAAACCTACATAACCAAAATACTTGAAAAAAATACACAAACCATATTACTTATCAGCTTCATCCTGATGTTATTGTTCTTGGTAATTGCTTTTTATTGGGGAAAACAAATTACCCATCCACTAACCGTACTCACTAAACAGATACAACGTTTTGCAGCAGGAAAATCAGTTGACTTTACACAACAAGGTCGTGTTGATCCGGAAATTCGACAACTCGCAATAGCATTCCAGACAGCGGCAAAGGAACGTCAACAAGCTATTAGCGAACTTCAAGAGCGAGAACAAAATCTGTCCATTACACTTAATAGTATAGGTGACGCTGTTATCACTACTGATGCCAGCGGCTTTGTTAGCCGAATGAACCCTATTGCTGAAACACTGACTGGCTGGTCGTTTCAAGAAGCAAAAGGAAAACTATTAAAAAGTATTTTCCCCATTATCAATGCATCAACACGTGAACCAATCGAGAACCCGGTTGAAAAAGTACTGGCAACCGGTGAAACCGTTTACCTGAGTAACCATACAACATTGATTGCAAAAGATGGTTCCGAATACCAAATTGCAGACTCTGCAGCCCCTATTCTGAATGAACAGGGACATATTTTTGGAATGGTGCTTGTATTTAATGATGTCACTGAACAATATCGCTTACGAGAACAAACCAAAATTACACAACAGGCATTGTATAACAAGGAAAAAGAGCAACGAGAAATACTAAAC
>JALXDW010000264.1 GCA_027070385.1 Chromatiales bacterium | reverse complement strand
TTTTAGTGTTGTGAGTACATCGTGTATTGCAGCACCTGTCGGTGATGTAATGACATCACCGACAGGTGCTGCAATACACGATGTACTCACAACACTAAAAAGACGGTTTGCATCTGTTGAAATCATAATTTATCCGGTCAGTGTTCAAGGTAAAAGTGCCGCTGCTGATATCGCAAAAACCATTCGGCTTGCCAACAAAAGAAATGAATGTGATGTGCTATTACTAACCCGAGGCGGTGGTTCGCTGGAAGATTTATGGTCTTTTAATGAAGAAGTGGTTGCCAGGGAAATTTTTAATAGCAATATCCCGATTATATCGGCAATTGGCCATGATGTTGATTTTACCATTGCAGACTTCGTTGCCGATGTACGTGCGGCAACACCGACTGCTGCCGCTGAGTTGGTAAGTCCCGATACACAACATTGGCGGCAACAATTCAGCAACTTGCAAAAAAGACTAACACAACTGATAGTCAGTACTCTGAACAACAAGCAGAAATATCTCGAACAACTTGCAAAAAGTATTATCCATCCCCGCAATTATATCGAACAGACCAGCCAACGAATTGATGAGTTGATATCTCGCCTGCAAAACAGCATAAAAACACAACTGGAAACAAATAAATTAAAACTAAATAGCCTCTCTACACGCTGTCAGGCTCAAAATCCCATACACAAAATCCAGTCCCGTAAACAACACACCTTACAACTTTTTCAACGCCTCAAGGCGATGCAGGCACATCAATTCGATGTTTTAAAACAACGCTTCATACACAGCACATCAACACTTGAAGCAGTCAGCCCTTTGGCAACCCTTAACAGGGGTTATGCCTATGTGAAGCTGGCTGACTCAAATGTTATTGTCAAAGATGTCGCCCAAATAAAAAAAGGTGATGAAATTATTGCAACCGTTGCAACAGGCCAGTTTTCATCAATCGTTACCCGCCAATGGATTAATAAAAAGAAATGAATAACACAAAAGCCCCTGTTTTATCTTCAAGACTAGTATTACTTTTCAACCTTGCTGTGATATTTATCTCTGTCAGCAACAACTGCTTTGCAGATAATTTACAAAAAAAAAATAGTGGTCCGGGTGGTATTGCTATTATCAAACTTGAGCTTGATAATAATAGCAGCATCCCCTATGCGATATTCAAAAAACGCCGCGTCATGGTTAAACAAAAAAATGACACTTGGTATGCCATTGTTGGTATTCCTCTTAATACTCATCCTGGGAGATATTTTGTATCGGTTAAAAATAATAAAAAATATTTCTTTCAGGTCAAACAAAAAAAATACAAGACTCAATACCTGACTATTAAAAACAAACGTAAAGTCAACCCCACTAAAAAAGACATTGAGCGTATCATAAGAGAAAAGAAAATAATTGGCCGTGTTTTTAAAAAGTGGCGCAATATAGCCGATGTCAGTACAGCATTTATTGTTCCGGTTAATGGGCCGTTTAGTAGCCCTTTTGGATTGAGACGGTTTTTTAATAAACAACCTCGTCGTCCACACAGCGGTCTGGATATTGCGGCAGCAGCCGGCACACCTGTTCGGGCCCCGGCTGCCGGTATTATTTCTAACACGGGTAATTATTTTTTTAATGGTAATTCTGTTTTTATTGATCATGGTCAGGGGCTGATCACCATGTATTGTCATTTAAGCAAAATAAAAATCAAAGCTGGCCAAAAAGTCCGGCAAGGCGATATTATTGGTGAAGTAGGCATGACCGGTCGAGTAACGGGTCCTCATCTACACTGGAGTGTCAATCTAAACAAAACCCGAGTAGAACCCACCCTGTTTCTAGAAAAGTAATGGTTAAGGCTACATCAAATTACCCCTCATGGGTCAACTGGATAGCTCAGGATGAAGATGGTAGTTGGTGGGGGTTCAGTGTTGAACCTTTAAAATATGATCGTGGCTGGTATGAAAATGAAGTGGGACAATATATCTTACTGAAAAAAGACAAGCCAAATAAAGAATGGGCTCATAGTATTATAAAGATAACCTGAAACAGGGGATATTCAAACAAAAGCAAGATCAGCAGTAGCCACACCGATATGATTCCCCTGAACATAATCAATTCCCATCGCTGAAAGTAATTTTAATGTTGCTTCATTTTCCACATATTCAGCAATGGTTTTTATATCAAGCGACCTCGCGATATGATGAATTGATTTTACTAATGCCTGATCAACCTTATCATTAATAATATCCCGAATGAATGTACCATCAATTTTAAGGTAATCTACAGGCAAGTATTTTAAATAGGCAAAAGAACTGAATCCTGTTCCAAAATCGTCAAGTGCAAACTGGCAACCTATTTCTTTTAAACCTTTAATAAAAAAACGTGCACTTTCAATTTGGGATACCGCTGATGATTCTGTAATCTCAAATACAATCTGAGCCGGATTGATTCCTGATGATATAATAAGGTGCTTGATATCTTTCAATAAATCCTGATTACCGATTGATACACCTGATAAATTCATGGATATGGTAACATCCCCATATCTATTTGATAAATATTTAATATTATGCAATGTGGATTCAATAACACGCTGATCGATTTTATGCATCATCGAAAATCTTTCTGCGGTATCAATAAAAGAGGATGAAGGACGAATACTGTTATCCTTATCAACAATTCTTAATAATGTTTCATGTAAAAAAACCTTGCCAGTACGTGGCTCAACAATGGGTTGAAAAAACATTTTAAACCGATCTTCAGAAATAATCGTTTGCAACTCATTAACAAGATACAGTTCATCTCTTATCAGAACATCATCATTATCAAGGTCAGAATACAGGTGGCAACCATTCTGACCATATTGTTTGGCAACCGTACAGGCAATATCAGCCTGACGTAGCACATCTTCCTTGTTGCTCGCCTTGTTATCAACCAGAGTGATACCTATATGAATATTAATATCATAATAATTGCCCTCACGCATAAAGGTAAGAGATGCCATTGCATTTAGTAAATCATCTGCAATATGAACAGCACCCAATGAGTCAACATCATGCAACAAGATCCCGAACTCATCACTGCCCAACCTGGCAAGAAGGTCACATTCCCGTATTCTTTGTTGTAATATACTGGAAACTTCACAAAGTAATTCATCACCAATAGTATGTCCGGCAGTATCGTTAATTACTTTAAATTGATTTATATCCACGGACAACATGGCATGAGTGCGAAGGCCACGTTTTGAAATATTGACAGCATGTTCAAGCTGATGCTCAAAATAATTTCTGTTATAAAGATTGGTCAGTGGATCATGCTGAATAATATACTCAAGTTGCCGGCGAGCAATATGATCATTGGTTTTGTCTTGTATAACCAGAACAATGGATGTTAATTTGCTATTTTCAAAAACAGGACTTACTGTGTATTCAATAAGTACCTGACTACCATCTGCTGTTAAAAGTTTGGCTTCAGATTTTTGCTTGATAGTACGTTTTTCATTTAAACAAATTTGTACCGGACTAAGATAACAGGGCATATCCAGTTTGTTATAAATAGTAATAACATGATCAAATTCCTTACCTACGATATTATCTTTACGCAATTTAAGTAGCTGTTCAGCTTTATTATTCAGGTAAATTATTTGAGTCCGGGTATTGCAAATGATAATCACATCATGAACGGTGTCTAATGCAGCCGCCATACTCAACTTTTTCTGATTTTCGGTGAATGGGACAGGAAGATCCAAATCCAGGGAGCAAGGTGTCGTACTACTTTTGTCCTTTGCTGTATCCGGAATAATTGCAGGCTGGCTAGCGGGTTGTTCATCCATAAATGTACTCACACCATAATATAATTATTATCATCAGTACTGCATAGATAGAAACGCTGATTGTGCCTTACATAGTAGACATTAAAAATAGAATAGCAAGAAAAAATAGGTTAAATAGCAGGGTGAACCTTTGCTGGCGTTATTACAGTCTGAATACCTGCATTAACGTTTTACATGTTTCATCAGGCGACGTTTTTTGTCAATTTGATGCTTGGTAAGCTTGTTTTTCCTATTTTTATACGGGTTATCTCCGGTGCGAAAAACAATTTGTAATGGCGTTCCGACAAGTTTCAACTTTTTGCTAAATGCATTGATCAAATACCTTTTGTATTGAAGGGGTATTTCATCGGTCTGATTGCCATGAATAATAATAAGAGGTGGGTTTTGCCCCCCCTGATGCGCATAGCGGAGCTTGATTCGCCGCCCACGAACCAGTGGTGGTGGGTGTGCTTCCACGATATTTGTTAACAAGCGGGTTAGCAGTGGTGTCGAAAAATGCTGTGTTGCCGACAGATAGGACTGGTTAATAGATGCATACAGCTCACCCACTCCTGTTCCGTATAATGCAGAAATACGGTGTAATTTGGCAAACGTAATAAAGGGAAGTTTTAAATCCAGTTCCCGTTGTATTTTGGTTTTGTCATCCTGATCCAGACCATCCCATTTATTGATCGCCAGAACAAGCCCACGTCCGGCATCCAGTACGAAACCAAGGATACTTGCATCTTGCTCAGTAATACCTTCATGTGCATCAAGTAGCATTACCACAACATGTGCATCTTCGATTGCTTTCAGGGTTTTAATCACACTGAATTTTTCAATCGCTTCTTTCACTCGACTGCGACGACGAACACCGGCTGTGTCAATTAAAGTATAGCGTTGGCCATCACGCTCAAATGGCAAATAAATACTGTCTCGCGTCGTTCCGGGCAAATCAAAACTTACCACACGTTCTTCACCCAGGATGCGATTAACCAGTGTGGATTTGCCAACATTTGGACGCCCTATAATGGCAACCTTGATACCTTTTTCTTCCTCAGCTTCTGTTTCTTCATCCCGGTCACTAAATTCATAAGGCTCAAGAAGTGTCTTCATCATTTTCTCAACACCGCGTCCATGACTCGATGAAATGGTATACAGACGTTCAAAACCTAAAGCATAAAATTCAGCACTGACAATATCCGGATCACGCCCATCCACTTTATTCACTACAACCGATATTTTCTTTTCGGTATTGCGTAAACGAGTGGCAATTTCTTCATCCTGTGGCGTCATACCGGATGTTGCATCGACAAGAAACAGAATTTCATCTGCTTCCAATGTTGCCTCCCAGGATTGTTGAGCCATTAACTCATCAATTCCTTCATCTTCACCACTGAGACCACCGGTATCGACGATAATGTAAGGTATCGAACCGACTAGACCTTCACCGTACTGCCGGTCACGTGTTAAACCGGGCTGGTCAGCAACCAATGCATCGCGTGACTTTGTCAGACGGTTAAACAGTGTGGACTTGCCAACATTAGGCCGTCCAACTAGAACAAGTACAGGTTTCATTTAATTTGCTATTAACCTTGATGCATGAAGATTCAAATTCAATTTGTTTGTAAAGCAAGTCTGGAAATATTGCCATGACGGTCAAAGACAAATATTTTATCATTTAATACCATTGGCGGAATTAAAATACTGTTTGCTTTGGTAAAAAGAAAATCATCAGCGGTTTCAATTTCCGAGTCATCTCCACCTTGACGAAAACGTGCTTTAAAATGCCCGTCATCCGCATCCAGCCAGTGAACAAAACCATTAAAATCGGCAACCATCACTGAATTATTGTACAGAACAGGCCGGGTTAAGGAACGACGAACCAATTTATCCTGCTTCCAGATCGTTGCACCTGTTTTTCTATCAAGTGCCCAAACATAGCCATCACTATCCGTAATATATAAT